>NZ_DDNT01000019.1:0-43338 GCF_002341285.1 Methylophaga sp. UBA2513
AGGCAAAATCCCTAGGACCCCTTTTGCATCCTTAGGATCTTTTTCTTTAGCACTTCGGCCATTACATAATATATAGTCATCTGGATGCCATTCCCAATTGCTTGAGTTTGTTAGAGTTGAAGAAAATTCCTTATCAAAATATTCATGACTTAAATGCTTACAAAAAAGTCCTTTCTGAGGGATTGATTTCGGAGCTTGAAACAATAGCAATGAGATAGATTTAAGCATCATCCTCGTCTTATAGTAATGCCAATATCCAATATAAAGAGGTAAATAACGGCTGTATTTCACACCTAATTCTTCACCTTCACCATGGATTATTTCAAGTATTACAGCGACATACTCGTATGAACCATGATCGTATGCTGGCACAAATTTGATGCCTTTTTGTGCAACGAAATATGCAATTAGAGAAATATCATTACTATCTTGATAATTAATAATAAAGTCATATATTGCTTCAAAGTCATAGCCAGTTTCAAAGATCTGCTGAATTGGTCCCTCGCCGGTTTCTAACCAATCGTAGTTAATGAAAAAATGTTTTGAGATAGTTTCAAGAAGCTCTGTGTTTAGTTTTTTCACTAAACTATCCAGACTATCAAAGTCACTGAATTGCAAATTAAATTGGGGAAATATCTGCGGAATCCTGGTGACAGGAATATCATGTTTATCAAAGACATGAAGCACCCTTTTTGCCGTAGCGCGCAGTCCTCCTCGTTTGGCAAAGCGTTTATCTTCTAACCATTCACCAAATTGAAATAAGCTTTTGATCTTAAATAAGTAATCAATCATATTAACTAGCAGCGACTAAGGCGTTGTCATTCACACGGTCAATCAACTTAATCACTTTACTTGCCGTAGCATCATCAAATACACCAAATAATCCTTGGTCGTGCAGATAGGTAAATGGCGGTTCAAATAATAGTGATTTATCAATCACCCCATTTTTATTCAAGTAGCTGATGATGTTGTTGATAAACGTGATTTGATCTGCACGTAAATTCCCTGCCTGTATAAAATCTGCAAAATGCGCTTGTGCAGCGGCCATATCCAAACCAACGATATTTCGGATGAACACGCCTAGTGGTTTATCACCATAAGTATCTATGTAGTCTTGTTTTGTACCGAGGGATTCATCTTCAAACAAAATGCTTTCTAAGAGATGTATTTCCGCTTCGGTAATTGACTTATTGGTTTTGAGTTTTTGAATCACTAAATGATCACTGTGATTTCTTACATAAGATTCAACGCGGTCTTTGTAACTTTGTAATGCGACGTAGGTTCCGATAGGTTCGTGTACCACAATAGCACTGTGATCGAGCGTATCTTCAAATGTGGTCATCACGACTTTTTGTTGATCTTTATCGAGATACTTCATCAAGTCACGTAAAGCTAAACGAATATGATCTAAGCGATTAACATTGATGTTTTGCCAAAACACATCTGTCTGCAAATCCATTAATAACGCTTTTTGTTGCGCCACGGCAGGTATATTTTGCTTTTTCAATAACGCGTTTGCACTGCCAGTAATACGATTAATAAAGCGATCCAGACTATGTGAGCCAGTTAATACTGCTATCTGGAAGTTCAGCAGCAGAATATCGAATCGACGTGCAAATTCATCATCATTTTTTTCTGCTAATACTAAGCTGGCAAGCTCGGTATTGATATCTAATAAATCACCTTTAGATAAATTCTGCCATCGATGCTCATCACTGAACTCAACGACGTGACGAAGTTTTGCTTTTACAACAAAACGGTTTCTATCTAAACTTGAAATGGCTTGATGTAATTCTTGGATATAACTTTCAGCTAATGTCCCCTGCTCTTCAGTACGTGAAATATCATCACGAATAAGCATGGCAACTTCTAATTTCGCTTCAAACACTTGTTGAATCAGGCTTTTAATAATCTTGCCTTGCTCACCATCAGGCGTGGTATCGAAAAACTCAAAGTTCTGACAGTAATCAAAAATAAGAAACTTGGTCTTATCGACACCTGGACCAAATAAATCGGGACATAATCGCGTCCCTCGTCCAATCATTTGCCAGAATTTAGTAGCTGATTTTACGGGTTTAAAAAACACCAGATTAACCACACGAGGAGCGTCAACACCGGTGTCCATCATATCGACTGAAACAGCAATCTGTGGATCATGTTCTTCGTACTCATCAGCGAACGTTTCCAGCAGACTTTGGGCTTTACTCTCATAGTTATCAATAACACGTAAAAATTTACCTGAATATTCAGGGTAGTTTTTATTAAACCGTTCTTCGATAAATACGGCATGAGCATGGCTTTTAGCAAAAATAATACTTTTACCTAATCTATCACCGCCCTGCACTTTGATACCTGACGTCATTAAATGATCCAGCACCTTATCCACGGTGTCTGTGTTAAACAACCATTTATTTAATGCTGCACTTTCAATCTCGTCGGGTGCTTCACCTTGAGTTGGGTCACCAAACTTCTCTTCATATTCTGCTTTTTCAGCAGCTGATAATTGATTGTAGTGAACACCTTCACGCATAAATTTTAATGGCACCGACATGGCTTTAGGTGGCACCAAAAACTTATCAGCAACAGCCTGATTCAGTTCATAAGCAAAGGTGGGGTTATTGTCTTCAATGCCAAATAAACCATAGGTATTATGGTCAACTTCGGCTTTTGGTGTCGCGGTTAAACCAATCAACAAGGCATCAAAGTAAGCAAAAATAGACTTGTATTTCTGATACACCGAACGGTGAGCTTCATCGACAATAATCAGGTCAAAATGTCCCACACCGTAAAAACGGTTATCCGTATCTCGCAGTCCATCAATTCGATTCATGATGGTGGGGTAAGTCGAAAAAACTAAGCGAGTGCTTTTATCTTCTTTTTCTTTGGTGAGATCAATAGCGGTTAAATGTGGCAGATGGATATTAAAGGCTTTCTTAGCCTGTGTAACAAGCGCATTACGATCGGCTAAAAACAAAACCCGTTTGGCCCAGTTACACTTAGTCAACATATCGACGAAGGCCGCGGCTGTTCGGGTTTTGCCACTACCTGTTGCCATGACTAACAAGCTTTGTCTTGCCCTGCCTTTGAGTTCACCTTGACTATTCTCTTTTACCGTATTCTCAGCAACACGGGTAATCGCTTCAAGTTGGTACGGTCGGCCAACAATAGCTTCATTAGGTTTGAATAAACGTAAGTCTTTTCGGGTTTGCCGACGCTCAATTAATAATTGCAGTTCGTCTTTCGTATAAAAGCCTTGAACTTCACGTTCAGGGTAAAAGGTGTCATCCCAAAGATAAGTCTCAAAGCCATTACTATAAAAAATAATGGGCCGTTGCCCTTTCATCTTTTCTAAACAATTCGCATATAACTCAGCTTGGTGTTTGCCTTTCCTGGCATCATACATTGTCTTTTTGGCTTCAACGACAGCCAGCGGTAAACCATCGTCACCCCAAAGCACATAATCTATATAACCTATGCCTGATTTATTGGTACTGGCTGGCATACCAGTAACTTCATATTCCAAGTGATAACCATCTTGCAGATTATCCCAACCTGCTTCTTTCAGTGATAAGTCGATGTATCGACGACGAGTTTCTGCTTCAGATACCAACAATGGTACGGCTGTGCTGATATCAACGGATTGTTCGCGTGAGACTTTGCGTTCAGCTAATTGCTGCTGCTCCTGTTCAATAGCTTGTTTAATGGCTGGATTATGCTGTGCTTTGTCACGTATTTGTTGTTCATTTTCACGCTTTGACTGATTCTTTGTGTCAACTTCAGCCAGGGTAGTCTCAATGCTGGGTGGTTGAACAGTATCAGCATCCGCTCGGGGAATTAATGCTTCATTAAATATCTGAGTATCAGGGACAGATTTACCATAATAAATAGCTAGATGACGCATAAAGCGAAACAGGTATTTCAGTGAGGCTAAAGCATCCTGTTGACTGACAGACTTGCCGTGTGCAGCGAGATTACCTGTTTTGCGAATCAGATTAAGTTCATTGAATAAAGTATTGTTAAATAAAGATTTAAAACCATGCTCATGCATTAATGTGCTTAAGTCAGCACGCCAGGGACGGCTTAAAGTCCGTTCATGGTCATACAGCCAATTTATGGCATTTTCCAAGCTGGAGCGACAAAAAATAGCTGAGGCTTTAGGCGATGAAAAAGTGAAATGTTCAGCTTCAACGGCATCGGCATATAAAGCCGGAAAGTCGCGTTGTAAAAACTGAAAATTGCTCACTCACCTAGTCCCTGTTCATGATATATAAGCCTATGCTGCCTTATTTGCCGTTAATTCGCCAGTAAAAGCGCGTTGTAACAGACTGTTAAATAGCATTTCAGATTTTTCTAAATTCATCTGCGCTTGTTGTTTTTGTTGTTCGATAATGGCGATGCGTTCGGCGAATTGGTTTTGGAGTTGTATTGGCGGGACACTAAACTCTAAACGTTTAAGAATCTGTATAGTCAAGTATTGCGTGCTTGAACCAATTGATAATCTTTCTAAATCAGCCAATTTTTTTTCTAACGCAACCTTCATAAATGAATAAGTTAATTCATTTCCTTTGATTGTAAGGATATATGTCCTTTGATACGCATCAAATTTTCCGTTGTAGTACTTAACATCAAAAATACCCGCGGCATTATTCCCTGCTAAAAGCAAAGCTTCTTCATCATATGTATACGAATCAATTTTGAGTGGTTGTTTAGCACAGGTAAAGAATGGATATATACCTATGTCTGTTGCTGCGTTACTGTCCAGTTTTCCTGTTTTAGTACTAAACACATCTGAAAAATACTTAGTATTCCATTTCTTTGGGTTAGTGACAGGATCACCAAACATATCCAAAAACAGCGATTGGCTAAGTGAAGTGTAATGCTCAACCAGTTGCTGGTCTTTTTGTCTGAGCTTATCCGCCGCATCCAAAATAGCGGCAATCTGCTTTTGTTCTGCCAGAGGAGGGATTGGGATTTGAACTTTACTGAGCGTAGATTTTGAGATCTCTTTGAATGTTGCACCATTCCCTAAATCTTTGAGTTGGGGAATGATGTTTTTTATTGCGTAGTACAAATATTCAACATCTAGGTTTTTATTTGGTATTAATGATTTAAACCCTTGGTTAGTGCACGCTTCAATTGTGGTGATGGCTATGTGGCCAATCGGTGCTCTTGAACTGAGTAATAATGAATTTTTTGGTAACGGCGTTGTTGAGCAACTTTTAAGGCCTAAAGCAGTTATTTTTTCAGGTGCTTCTGAAATATATTTTGATTTTATTCGGCTTAGATCTTTTGGTGTAAACCAATTTATTTCACCATCCCAGTACTCGACTTTATTTCTTGATGGTGTGGAGCCACTGATAATTTCACAACAATCACCTATAGCAACTTTTTTGTATTGATTTGTTGTCAGCACCGAGTTCACCCTAACAACTCCTTCAAGATCTGCAATGCTTGCCCACGCTCGTTATCTAGTTGTTCTATCTCAGCAATAATTTTTGCCGGTGAATCATATTCCACTTGTTCATACACCACTTCTTTATAGCGGTTGATACTTAAATCCCAATCGTTTTGTTTGATTTCATCAAACGGCACCATAAAACTCTGGTCGGTGCGTTGACGATTAACATCTTTATGACGCTGTTTAAAGCGCTGGACGATATCATCAATATCATTGTTTTTAATTGGGCTACGTTTATCATCCAGTGAATAACCATCAGCTTGCATATCATAGAACCAGACATTGTCTGTGCCGCCGTTATTAGTTTTGGTAAAGATCACTACAGCGGTACTTACACCTGCGTATGGTTTAAACACACCGCTGGGCATTGAAATAATGGCTTCAAGGCGTTGCTTTTCAACCAGAGTTTGGCGTAATTGTTTGTGAGCATTGGATGAACCAAATAACACGCCATCGGGAATAATCACAGCACAGCGACCACCGATTTTGAGCATACGTAGCATCAAGGCAATAAACAGCAACTCAGTTTTTTTGGTTTTCACGGTTTTGAGTAATGAACTTTCCACGCCGTCGTAATCTAAAGAGCCTTTAAACGGTGGGTTGGCTAAAATCAGACTGTATTGATCTCGGCTGGCCGCATTGGCTTCACCTAAAGCATCCTGACCAATGAGATTCGGGCGTTCAACAGCATGGAGCTGTAAGTTCATTGCCGCTATGCGTAGCATGGTGCTATCAAACTCAATACCGGTGAACATATCGCTATTGAAATGTTCACGGAAAGTTTGGTCATGTAACCAGTCAGGATGATGATGGTAAATATATTCGCCTGAAGCCACTAAAAAGCCTGCTGTGCCACAGGCTGGATCGCAAATCGTGTCTTCACGATTAGGTTCCATCATTTCCACGATCATTTTAATGATATGGCGTGGTGTACGAAATTGACCATTAGTGCCAGCTGTGGCGATTTTCGATAATAAGTATTCGTAGAGATCACCCTTGGTATCACGATCGGCCATTTGGATACTGTTAATCATTTGCACAACTTGATCCAGCACCTTTGGCGTGGGGATCATAAACGTCGCACCTTTCATATACTGAGCAAATACGCCTGCTTGATCACCCAGTTGTTTCATATGCTCAAATAGCGTTAAACCATCTGCTTCTGGCTGTGGCTGAGTAAATAAATTGAACATGGTTTGCGGTTCTAGCTCACGAAAGCTATGCCAGCGAAAGCATTGATGATTGGGCCCGTAAAATGCTTTATGAGTTCGTTTGCCGGCAACGCTGGTTTTCTTTTCTTCAAGTTGTTCAATTTCATCCAGACGACGAATGAATAAGAGATAGGTGAATTGTTCGATGACCGTGAGCGGGTTACTTATCACGCCTGTCCAGAATGTTTCCCATATTTTATCAACTTGGCTTTTGATTTCACCGGTGAGCATGTAGCAACTTCTTAGAATGATTTATGAAGGAGAATGATTTTCCATTATTAAACCAGAGCTGACAAGAATATCTGCCTTTTATCAAATTTGAGTAGCTGCCTATATTTACCTAAATATCCAAACTCAAAAAATTGATTTGACCAGTTTCCGTACATAGCCGCTCCTTAATAGTAGACTGGCCTCTCGTATACAAAGGAGAGAGAAAAATGATCCAATCCGTAAAAGGTAATGGTCGAGAGCCTGATGGCCCGCCAGACCTGTTTGAATTAATGAAAAAGTTGACTGGCGGTGGTCGCGGCCGTGGCCGTTCACGTGGCAATTTTGGTGGTGGTGTTATTGCCATTATCCTGGTTGTTTTGCTGGTTTGGGGCGCCATGACGTCTTTTTACACGGTGCAACCAGAGCAACGCGCTGTGGTAAAACGCTTCGGTTCCGTTACGGGTATTACTGATCCTGGTCTTCATTTCAAAATTCCTTTTGGCATTGACAAGATACAACTGGTCGCTACCGAACGCGTATTAAAACAAGAGTTTGGTTTTAGCACGTTGAAAACCCGTCAGGGAGAACGTTCAACGTACAGTGCCGCACAATTTGAAGATGAGTCCTTAATGCTCACCGGCGATCTGAATATGATCGATGTTGAATGGGTGGTTCAATATCGCATTCAAGACCCTATTAAGTTTCTATATCAAATGCGTGAACCGACACGTACCCTTCGCGATATTTCTGAGTCAGTGATGCGTCGTATCGTTGGTAATATGCTGGGTTCTGAAGTACTGACTATTGGCCGGGTGGAGATTCAACAAAAAGCGGGTGATGAGATTCAGGAAATACTCGACCAATATGATGCAGGAATTCGTATCAGCACCGTTGAAATGCAGGATGTGGTGCCACCTCGTGCCGTTCAACCTGCTTTTAATGAAGTGAATGAAGCTCGCCAAGAACGTGAGCGAATGATTAATGAAGCTCAAAAACGAGTGAATCAGGAAATCCCAAATGCGGAAGGTGCTGCCCTTCGTACTGTCGCAGAAGCTGAAGGTTACGCCACAGAACGAGTAAACCGTGCCGTGGGTGAAAGCGCCCGTTTTAGCGCTGTTCTGCATGAATATCAACAAGCGCCGGTCGTGACACGCTCACGTCTGTATCTGGAAACCTTAAATGAAATGTTGCCAGATATCGGGCAAATTTTGGTTGTTCAAGATGGCCAGATGTCTCCCCTCCCATTACTCGACGTCAACCGTAACGCCACTGGAGGTGACAAATGAAAACGTCTTTACTCGCTTTAGTCGCCGTCTTGGTCATCATCATTGGTAACCTCACGCTTTACACTGTAGATGAAGCCGAACAAGCCATTGTGGTCCAGTTCGGTGAACCGATTGGTGACGTCATTAATGAGCCCGGTCTTAAGTTCAAACTGCCTTGGCAGAATGTACGTTACTTCGACAAACGCCTTTTGGTCTGGGATGGAGATGTCACACAGATTCCAACGTTGGGTCGTGAGTTTATTCTTGTCGATACCACTGCTCGCTGGAGAATTACTGATCCCCTACTCTTTTTGACTAGTGTTCGTGATGAAGCCGGTGCGCGCACCCGTCTCGACGACATTATCGACTCTGTGGTCAGAGACATGGTCTCCTCTACCGAATTGGAAGAAATTGTTCGTTCGAAAGACTGGGAGGTCAATGTTGAAGAGCTGGATGATCCGGCCTTGGCAGAACGCAGTGACGTCAACCTGGAAAAACAACCTAAACTAGGTCGTGAACTGCTAGAAGCTGGTATTCTCAAACGAGCTCGTGACTCTATGCCAGCCCTCGGTATTGAGCTAGATGATGTACGTATTAAACGGGTTAATTACATTGAATCTGTTCGTCGTCAGGTAGAAAGTCGCATGATTGCAGAACGTCAGTCTATTGCTGAACGTTTCCGTTCTGAAGGTCGTGGCCGTAGCCAGGAAATCCTTGGTAATATGGAACGCGATCTTCGTCGTATTCGCTCTGAAGCAGCACGTGACGCCGAGAAAATTCGCGGTGAAGCCGATGCCAAAGCAACCCAAATCTATGGTGATGCCTTCGGTGCCGACGCTGAGTTCTATTCTTTCTTCCGTACGCTGGAAAGCTACCGAGCTTTAGGTCAGAACAGTACGCTCATGCTCAAAGCTGACTCTGATTTCTTCCGTTATCTAGAAGAACCGCAAGCTCAGTAAATCATTGCCTACCAGAGTGTCATGCCCAGCTTGGGTGTGGCACTCTGGATATGGGCATACCCCACCTTTAAATTATCCCTTCTTTGCATTTAGCTAAAACGTACTTAACCCAGTAGCTTCCATTGTCCGATATAACAATCTGGGCCAAAGTCTTTCATCCGCATAGTTTTCATAGTCGACACTGTAATGTCGGCCATAGAGGTTGTACCAGGATTCATCAAACCAGCTTTGGCCTAGTCGAAAAGCTACTGCGTTGGCTGGGCCGGTTAGAACGACACTTGTTTCAAGGTTGAGGTTATGCAGATTACGTCGGGTGAAGTTGGTTGAACCAAGCAGCATAGTTGTTTTGTCTGCTCCGCGATGCATCAGCCATTTAGCATGACATTGTTCGCCGTGGGTATCGCACCAGCGAACGGTGATTCCGGCTTGTGTTAATTCATAAGCAACCGGACGATTGGGTATGCCATTCTTTTCTCTGCCGAACGCGTCTTTGTTCGGGTCCAGTAAGACTCTTAATATTACGCCTCGTTTTTTTGCTGATTTGAGAGCGTCGATAATCTCGCGATCGGATAAATAGAACATTGCCATATCCAGTTTATCGCCTGCTTTGGCTTGATTAATCATGGCTAATGCAGCTTTTTCTACAGCCTGTTCAGTGACGACCTGAACGGTAAGATTCGTTTTTGTAATATTAGAAGGTTGCTCTAGTTTCACTTTAGGCAAAGCCTTGCCCGACATGGCCAGCACCGCTTTTTCACTCTCCAGTAAATCCCATGCAGCTGGGCCATTAAAACGTAAGGCGACATTGTCGTGAGCGCTGCTGCCATCATGTGGATTAGCTGAGGTGACTAATGCGGTTAGTTCTTCTCCATTATCTGCAATGATCAGCTTTCGATGATTTGCTTTGAAATTCATTAGGTTGAGATAACTTCTTGCGGAAACTTCTCCTTCACCAAAGGGATTCGGCAGCCAGCCACTTTCGCTATTGCCAAATGGCTGAACAAATAAACGCCAAAAACCAGAATAAGTCGGGTTGCTATCACGTAGTTTGGTCAGCTTTGTTTGTGTGACAGGTATGCCAGCCGCTTTAAGTTGAGTGAAATGTGTAGAAGGCAGTCCGCCATAAAGACTATTAAGGGGATCGGAAATAAGCTGTATTTCCAGGTCAGGATAACGTTGTTTTTGTGTAATTAAGGCTTGGGTGAGTTCATCTGAAAGTGCCCGATGCTGTTCCGAACCTTTGCCTTGATAGTCGTTAAACAAAAACATATCAACCAGCACCAGGTGGCGAGCATTGGCAATCATATTGAATACGGCATCGAAAATCTGCTGGTGTGTTTGACGTTCACCTCCGACAGTAAAGGTTCTGTCTGCCAGAAACTGCACGTCACTCGTCATCCGTTGTGGCCCTGAGAAATCAACGCCCGGAGGCAATGGCTTATAAACGTGATAGACGGCGACACAAATTGATATCAAAAGTAATAACAATAGCCAACGCCATTTACCCCTTCTCTGCTTTTTTGTGCTGAATAAAGATCGTTGTTGTTTACTTTTGAATGACATGTTTATCAATAAGTCCGGTTGATACAGAGTGACGTGAGAAACGTTTTATCTTCGTTTCGAATTATGACTATTTACATAAAGTATCACTATTCATCGTTATCTATAAATCAACGTGGCTTGTTTTTGTAGACAACATCACGCTTGATGTCGCCTGTTGCTACTGAGTGAGTGCACTGCCTGATTGTTTCATTTTGCGTAATAGTTTTTTAATCATTCGACCTATTATTTTATAAAACCGAATGAGAAATAATGTCTCCACTGATTCGAAAATCGTCAGTGACTTAATGTTTATAGAATCAAAACTGTAATTAATACAAACACCTATATGGAGATGTTAACAATGTTAAAACACATTTTATTAAGTACCTCAGCAGCGGTTGCTCTTAGCCTCTCAGCAGCGACATTCGCAGCTGATATTGATATGAATGCCAATGCCAATGACCTGGCTATTCAAGGTTATGACCCGGTGGCTTATTTCACACAATCAGCACCGACTAAAGGCACTAGTGAATATACAGCGACATATAAAAATGCGATCTATCACTTTAGCAGTGAACAGAACCGTGATTTATTCCGTGCTAATCCAAGCAAATATGCCCCTCAGTATGGTGGCTTTTGTGCCTTCGGTGTCACCAAAGGTAGAAAGTTTGATACTGACCCAATGGCTTGGCGAGTGGTGGATGGCAAGCTTTATCTGAACCTGAACAAAGATGTGCAAAAAATCTGGGTTGAAGATATTCCAGGCTACATTACTAACGCCAATGACACCTGGCCGACTATCAAAACCTTCAGTGATAAAACACTTGAAACGTTCTAGTGCATAAGCCCTGGCTTAACTCAATAGGGTGAGTCAGGGCTTTTTATTGAGGAGTGTAAAAATGCAACGAATCAGATCACAAGAAGCACTAGAAGCTGAGAAACAACGTCATGAGTATTTATTACTGAAAATCTCAGCCTCATGGTGCAACCCTTGCCAAATCTATACCCCGATTATTGAGTCAGTTTCGTCATCACGTAGTGATATCAGCGTGGCTGAAGTGGATGTGGATGATATGCCGAACGTGCGTGAGACCTTTCGTGTGCGGTCTGTGCCAACACTGGTCATGCTTAAAAACGGCCAAGAGGTTGATTCACTCGTGGGTTCACAGCCGGTTGAAAACGTACATACGTGGATTAACCACACTATCGAAGCTTAATACTTATATATAAGGAATGATGATATGAAAAATAACGCAATTATTGCAGCCGCCATTGCTGCGACTGTTTCCCTTGGCGTGACAGCCCCGATTAATGCTTATGCTGCCAGTAAAGAGAAATGCTACGGCGTAGCGAAAGCAGGTCAAAACGATTGTGCCAATCTGGCGGGTACGCATTCATGTGCAGCCCAGTCTAAAAAGGATAATGATCCGGGTGAGTGGAAATTAGTACCCGCCGGTACGTGTACTGACCTTGGTGGCTTATCCAAAGATGAAGCGAAAAAGCTTCTCACTAACTAATGACCATGTGCGAACCTATGGAGGCTGAGATGATGCAAGTGGGTGTGGGGCTTCGCTCCAAACATTACGAAGCGGCTTTGCAATCAGCCTCCGTAGATTTCGTTGAAGTGCATACTGAGAATTTTTTTGCTGATGGTGGTGTGTCACATGTCATCCTGGAGATGATTGCTGAGAATTATAAGCTAAGCTTTCATGGGACTTCGCTCGGTTTGGGGTCTTTAACTCCCCCACCACTTGCCCATATCCAAAAGATGCGGCGGTTGATTGAACGTTATTCACCCTTTTTAGTATCTGATCACGCTTGTTTTAGCTGGTCGAATGAGGCTGGCCATACCGTTCATGCTGGTGATTTGCTTCCGATCCGGTTTGATAAAGAAACGTTGAACGTCATGTGTCGTAACATTCGACGCGTGCAGGATATTTTTGGTCAGCAACTATTGATTGAAAATATTTCATCGTATTTACCTATCTCAGGCTCTGTCATACCCGAAACAGAGTTTTTCAATTTACTTTGTCAATCAACCGGCTGTGCGATGTTGCTGGATGTTCATAACATTCAAGTAAACGCTGTCAATCAGCAGTCCCCGTCACCTTTAGAGGCCGCTTTAGAATTCATATCTGAGTTAGATACTGGCGTTGTCGGTGAAATCCATTTAGCCGGAATAGCTGAGCCCTCAGCTGAGATGTGGATTGATGATCATAGTGGACCCGTGAGTGATGAATGTTGGAGAGCATTTTCAGCAGCCATCAAACGTTTTGGTAAGGTGCCCACCTTAATTGAATGGGATACCAAGTTGCCTGACTGGTCTGAGCTCACCACTCAAGCCGCCATGGCTAAAGATTATGCCAATCAGGTGTCAGGTCATGGCTAATTATCAGTCAGACCTATTACAGGCCCTTTGGCATCAGGGTGAGTCATCTTTTGGCTCTGAGGTACTGTCTATTTACAGAAATAATCTGCTAATGAATGCTAACAGAGCCTTAGCTATTACCTACCCAACCGTTGTGCCATTGCTTGGTGAGGACGTCTTTAACTCGCTGATTAAAGATTTTATCCAGTATGAAATGTTAGAGGAAGGTGACTGGGGTGTATGGGGCAAAACATTTCCTGACTGGTTAGAGCAGCAAGCTAGCCTGGGTGATTATGCTTTTATTGCTGATTGTGCCCGGCTGGATTGGCTTTGCCATCACGCTGAACGAGCCAGTGATATCGAGAATGTCATGGGATTTGAGATTGCCTCAGAGACGGAATTGGCAAGTCTTAAACTGCAATATTGTGCTGGTGTGACGCTACTTGAATCCAGCTATCCTGTTGTGGATATCTGGCTGGCACATCACTCCCGAGATGAAAATCAACGCCAATCCTTTCTTCAGCAGGCAAAAAACAAACTCACAGACGGTGCAGGTCAACATGCTCTGGTTTGGCGGCCACATTGGAAAGCCAATGTTCGTGAACTGGATGAGACAGAACTTGATTGGATCAAGCTGACGCTTTCTAGTCAAGGTATATCTGATGCACTGGACCAGGTTAATCCTCAATTTGATTTTGAAACGTGGTTACAACAATCCACCAGTGAAGGACTTGTCACTGGTTTCTATCAGGAGAAATACGATGACTTATCTTAATTTACACGTCCCATATCTGGGACATCTGACAAAAGCACGTTCGGTACTTGAATCTTTAACGTTACTGGGCGTCAGGTTTTACTTGTTTTCTGTCTTTTTCTTTGCTGGTTTTAACAAATTAAAAGACTGGGAGTCGACCCTGTTTTTATTTGAATATGAATATATGGTGCCTTTTTTAAGACATGATATTGCGGCTTATCTTGGCACGGCCACAGAGATTGCTTTACCCGTGTTGCTGCTCATGGGCTTAATCACTCCGGTCGCCGCTATCGGCTTGTTTATCTTTAATATTGTGGCAGTTTTTAGCCTCGCAGACATGCCACCGGCAGCGTTATTACTACATATTATCTGGGGTGGGTTGCTGTTTGCTTTAATACTATGGGGCCCTGGAAAAATAGCCGTGGATAGATTTGTTTTTAACAGTCACTAATATTCAACCGGCATCAGGAGGTGAGTGACAATGAGTCACTGCCTCCTTTTGTTTTAGTTCAATGATGTTTGTGAACGTAGGTGCTCTACCATCCAGTCAATCATGGATTTTGTTCTGGCTGAAGAATAGCGACCCTCTCTATGCACCACATGCACGGGCACGGGTGGATGCTCGTAATCACTCAAAATGATTTTTAATGCCCCACTCTCCAGGCTCTCTGCCACCTGATAAGACAGGAAGCGTGATATCCCCATATCCGCTAATACAGCTTTTTCTGCCGAGAAGTTATCGCTGACAGCTAAGAATGGGTCAACCCTGACACTGCTTGCTTTGCCTTTATCAATAAACTTAAGCTCATTACTGGGGCTGAGTCCTCTGGCCAGAATGATTTTGTGATTGGATAAATCTTCTGGTTTTTTTGGATAGCCATATTCTTTCAGATATGCCGTTGACGCACAGAGAACACGACGAATAGCCCCGACTTTGATGGCTTTATAGGATGAATCCTGTAACTCACCAATTCGAATTGCGACATCGACACCCTCTTCCAGCATATTGACGACACGATCAACGAATAAAGCATCCACCTGCATGTCAGGATAGTTTTTTAAATAGCTGATAATGCCATCCATCACATATAGCCGCCCGAATAATACTGAGGCGGTAATTCTGACCATTCCTCTCGGCGTAGCATTTCTGCCTCTGACGGCATCATCTGCTTCTTCAGATAGAGCGACAATCTGCTTGGTATCTTTGTAGTAACGCTGGCCTGCATCGGTGATTTGCAGGTGGCGGGTTGTTCTGTGTAATAGCTTCACACCGAGACGTGTTTCCAGTTCTGAAACGGCGCGACTAACGGCTGGAGGACTAAGTCTGAGTTTACGTGCAGCACTGGCAAAGCCTTCATTCTCAACCACGGCCACGAAGACAGTCATTAAATGTAGTCGGTCCATTCATTATTCCACTTTATGCAATAGTTAATTAATCATTTGGCTGATTATTATATTTCTGATAATAGCGAATAATGTTCTCGCTGGAAACACAACAGCATTATTTACTGATAACAGGAGAACAAACATGAGCAGAATCAAAACCATCACTGATGATATTGCCAACAATGAACAAGCTGAATTATTTGCTGCTATCCAATCATCACTGGGCATTGTGCCAAACTTCCTTCGGGTCTTTGCTAACTCACCGGATGCCTTAAAAGCGTTCCTGGGTTTTCATCATATTGCTGGTAATGGCTCTTTGGACGCCGCCACACGTGAACGAATTGCGCTGACGCTGGCTCAGAAAAATGAATGTGGCTATTGCTTATCAGCTCACACCGCTATTGGACGTAAAACTGGTTTAAATACCGATGAAATCAATGCCAATCGCCAGGGCGACAGTCAGGATGCCAAAGCCGCTGTTGCTGTGAAGTTTGCACGGACATTAGCTGAACACACAGGCGAAGTGACCAATGCCGAAGTGCAGGAAATGCGTGATGCTGGTTTCACTGATGCCGATATTGTTGAAGTCATTACCCACACGGGCATGAATTTATTAACCAATATTCTGAGTAAGGCCAGTCGGGTAGATATCGACTTCCCGAAAGTTGAACTGAATCAGGCGGCTTAACGGATATTGCCCGGTCTTTTGCCGATCGGGCAACTATTCTGAGGAGGTGTTATGGCCAGAGCATTTGCAAAAATCGCGTTTACAGACAATGTAAAACAGTTACAGTCTGAAATGGGTAGCCGGGAAACGTATCAGGTATTCGAGCAAGGTGATACCGATGATGTGTGTATTGATAAGCGAACAGAGCAATTCATCAAACAACGGGATAGTTTTTATATTGCCACAAGTAATGATGATGGCTGGCCGTATATTCAGCATCGAGGTGGACCCAAAGGTTTTCTCAAGGTACTGAGTGATAAACAGATTGGTTTTGCTGACTTTCGTGGTAATCGACAGTACCTCACTGCAGGCAATATTCAGGGTAATAGTAAAGTCTGTCTGTTTTTGATGGATTATGCTCAAACTCGCCGCCTGAAAATCTGGGGTCATGCTGAAGTGATTCAAGAAGCCGAATACGCTGGCTTTATGGCACAACTTGAACTCGCTGAGTTCAGAGCACCTGTTGAGCGTGGCATTGTCATCACCATTGACGCGATGGACTGGAACTGTCCGAAGTACATTACACCTCGTTATACTCAGGATGAGTTTGCACAGTTTTTAGTTGATGATTAGCGTGTAATTGTTTGAAAAAGCTATTTTATTTGCCTTTTAAAAGAGCGACAAAACTAATGATTTTATACAATATTGCATTATCGGGTAACTGCCATAAAGTACGGCTGATGTTATCTTTATTAGGCTTGAATTATCAGACCTATGATTTGGATTTAGGCACATCTGAACAGTTAAGTGACGACTTCTTGAAGTTAAATCCATTTGGTCAGGCACCGGTGATTGATGATCAAGGTATTGTCATTCGTGATAGCCAGGCTATTTTGGTGTATTTAGCTAAAAAATATGGTGAAGACAGGTTTTGGTCGGATGATCCTGCTGAGTTAGCTAATATCACATCATGGTTATCGACAGCAGCCAATGAGCTACAAAATGGCCCGGCCAGATTACGTCTGCATCATAAAATGGGCCGACCTATCGACCTTAAACACGCTACAGATACAACGACAAAACTGCTGAACATCATTGACCGTCACTTAGCTGATAAACAATGGCTAGTCATCGACAGACTGAGTCTTGCAGATATCGCTATGTATCCCTATCTGGCTTTAGCACATGAAGGCCAGGTCGATCTTAGTCCCTATCAGAACATCACTGCGTGGCTGACACGGTTTGAAGCTTTACCAAACTATATATCCATGCCAGGCATTCATTTATAAATCTATTTTGGAGAACAACACTATGACAACCGATATTAAGCCCCCTCTTCCGCCATTTGATGAAGCCTCGGCTACACAAAAAGTGCGTATGGCTGAAGATGCCTGGAACAGCCGTGACCCGGATCGTGTGGCACAGGTGTATACCGAAGATACTATCTGGCGTAACCGTGCTGAATTTCCTCGTGGTCGCGAACAAGTCAAAGACTTTTTGCAAAAGAAATGGGCAAGAGAACTCGATTACCGTCTAATAAAAGAGCTGTGGGCATTTGAACAAAATCGCATAGCTGTGCGATTTGCATACGAATGGCATGATGATAGTGGCAACTGGT
The DNA here is from genome assembly GCF_002341285.1 of Methylophaga sp. UBA2513. NCBI lineage: Bacteria > Pseudomonadati > Pseudomonadota > Gammaproteobacteria > Thiotrichales > Piscirickettsiaceae > Methylophaga > Methylophaga sp. UBA2513. Next base: position 17,439 of record NZ_DDNT01000019.1, read on the forward strand.
TTCGTTCATATGGTAACGAAAACTGGGAATTTAATGAGCAAGGTCTGATGCAACGTCGCTTTGCTTGTATCAATGACTTGCCGATTAAAGAATCCGATCGTTTATTTCATTGGGCATTAGGCAGACGTCCTGATGATCACCCGAGTTTGAGTGATTTAAACTTATAAACAAGCAGCTCCGGACTTTTAGTTCGGAGCTTTTTTCACTCTGGCAATAACAGTGATTCTGAATCTTTGATAAAAGTGGCCCATGTTTCGTTGGGTAACCACTCAGTTAATAAAGCACGTTTTGCTTCAAAAACAGGTTTCTCTTCAACAATACGAAGATAAAGATATAAAAAAGCAGATGCACGGTAGTTCATGGCACAGTGAACCCAGATTTTATGCGCTGAAAATGCTTTCATAATATTAAGAAACTGCTCTAAATGAGTCTGACCGGGGTCGTCAAATGGCACAGGTATGTGGATATACGTCATACCTAGACTGGTGACGATACTGCCTTCATTTTCAATAGCTGACGTAGAATCAGGCATCGCCAGATTGATGATGACTTGAACCCCCTGCTCTGCAATTTGCTCAAACTCGTCGATAGTGGGTTGTGCAGAACTGGCAATGTTAGGTGTCACATTCAACGCATTCTTAATGGTGGTTTCCATTATCGAAATACTCCATTTCTTGTTATGGCGCTTTAAGATTATCATGACCTGTTAACATGAATCATATTGGATAAGCAACGGCATGGCGACTCTTTGTGAACTCTTTGTTGAATTGACACTCTGAATACCTTTAATAATAAAAATAGAATGAACAATAACAATGAAGTTAAAAACAGGATTCGCTTTTTCGTGCTTGCTGATAAGTCAGCTTGTCTCAGCACGTGACTATATAGATGGACATTTACATTACGTCGATTTTTTTCAGGAAACAGATGGCATGCCGGCCTTACTGAAGGTGATGGATGAGAGTGATATAAGCCAGGCTGTCATTATGGGGATTCCCGTTGCCAAGACATGGGATGAAAATGAACCCAAAAAACCACGCTATTATGCTGGGGATGATGCCCCGATTTATTGGTATAGCGGCACTGATCTTGAGCTACACGCTGCGATAGAAAATCTAAGTACTGAACAACAGAAACGCTTTATTCCTTTCTTATCTGGCTTTAACCCAGATGATAAAAATGCGGTGAACCATATCCGTCGTGCATTAGAGCTTAACCCAGGATTTTGGCAAGGCATTGGTGAAGTGTTTACACGTCATGACGATCTCACCGCTTTAATACATGGCAGCGCGCCTCGAGCCAATAGTGAAGCGATGATGAAAGTCTATAAGCTGGCTGCAGAACATGATCTACCCGTCTTAGTTCATAGCAATATCACGTCTCAACGTGAACGTAATCCGCTATATCAGGAAGAAATTGAAGAAGCGTTAAAAAAGAATCCTGATGTGAAATTTATCTGGGCTCATGCTGGCACCAGTAAAGAGTTACATCGTCATCAGGAAGAGTTGGCATTTCTTCGTCCCTTACTCAAAGAGTTATTAGATAAATACGATAACCTGACTATCGATTTATCGTGGACCATGCTTGACCCCTACTTATTGGATAAAAAAGGTAAGCCCAGAGCTAAATGGCTGGCGTTACTTGAAGAGTATCCGACTCGTTTTGTGATTGGCAGTGATGTGGTCGGTAGTTTTGATAATGTTGGTAAAATTATGCATGGTTTTGATCCGGTATTAGATGCACTACCAGAGGACGTAGCAAAAGCGATTGCTCATGATAACTTTCTCACGCTGTTACCTGACTCTAAAGATATAAATACGATTAAGGAATGATAAAGGTTTTGTCCAGCTTCATTCACAGCAAGACACTAAACATCTTAAGTGTATCTCTTTCTGTAGCGACGTTATGAAACAAAAAGTGGTTTCTCTGCATTCATAATTTGATTGTAACGCGTCTATGATTTACCACGATTGTTAACCGACTATGCGTTGAGATGAGACAGAAAAGCCCAGCCAAGACCGTAAAATTGTTATATTTTGAAACAGGTGTGAAGTTCGTTTAATTATCAAATAATTAAATTCAGCCCCCACTGCATAGTCATTAAGGAGTGAGTCATGCCAAATCGTCGAGTTGGTAATAAATGCGCAGGATACGCACAGAGCTTTTATAAGCAGAATGGAAAAGCACAGCCTATTCTTATCTTGGCTATTGCACTTGTTGTTTTACTCGTGGCTGCCCAGCTGGCGCTACCAACATTAGTCAAAAACTACCTCAATAAAAAACTAGCCAATATGGGCAACTACAGTGCACATATTGAGGATGTCGATATTGCGCTCTGGCGTGGGGCCTATACCTTAAACACTATTAATATTGTTAAAACAGATAGAGATATTCCTGTGACCTTCTTTGAGTCACATAGCATCGACCTCTCAATTAGCTGGTCTGCACTCTTCCATGGTGCAGTGGTAGCTGATGTAGAGCTAATCGCACCTGAAGTACATTTTGTGGATGCAAATGATGAGAAGGTGCAAACAGGTGCAGGCACCGATTGGCGAGATATGTTGCAACAACTGCTACCGATTAGAATTGAACGTCTTGCTATAAAACAAGGAGAGCTTCATTTCCACAACTTTCAATCTGAGCCGCCCGTTCACCTTGTATTGAGCGATTTGAATGGACAGTTTACTGGTTTGAGCAATCGTGATGATGCCAAACATTCGGCATTATCTTTTGAAGGAACAGTGCTAGAAACGGCTAAGTTATCTATCGATGGAAAGCTGAATCCGCTTGGAAGATTTCGCAATTTTGATATTAAATTAAAAGTAGAAAATGTGGATGCCGTCAAACTCAATGAACTGACTGAAGCTTATGCCAACTTTAATATGGAGTCAGGTCAGGGTGAGTTGTTAATGTCCCTTAAAGCTGAGGATGGTCAGTTGAACGGCTATGCCCGGCCCATTTTAGATAACGTGACCATCTTAGATCTTAGTGAAGACAGTGATGAGGGACTCATTAATGTTGTGTGGGAATCAGTTATGGCCGCATTGGGACAAATTTTCCGTAATCAACCTAAGGACAGAATTGCTGCCGAGATTCAAATCAGTGGTAGCTTGGATCAGGAGAATATCAGTCCATGGCAAGCTTTCTTATCCATACTGCATAATGCTTTTGTGGAAGCCTACGATAAACAATTTCGACAAGAATAGTGTGTTTGTTTAGTGATAAACAGCTTAGTCTGCGTAACCACTGCCAATGGCTCGAAATGGCATTTTTAGTCCGAGTTCAGTAACTTGTAAGCCTACCCAGGCCGGAAAAGTGTTGCTATTCGGACCAGGAAATAAAGAATACTCATCTGCCCAAGGGTAATTGGCTACTGCGGTTTTAATTTCAGGAATCAATTCGGCGGCTTTATTTCCTTTTAGAGACAAGATTTTTTCGGCTCTGGCACCATACCAATAGGTGTCTGGTGTCGTGGTTTGAAACTCACGCAATGCAGGTAAACCACGTTTTACTCGCCAGCCCACCACTTCGTAGACCGTATATGTTGCCGCATTTTCTGGTTTTATTGCTATCCAGGAATGTACAGCGAACCAGCCACGCCAGCTAAACGCATCGGCAGCATAGACTTCGATAATGGCTTGTTTTTCTTTATTTGGATCAGCTGCAATGCCTGCTGGTTCACGGCTGGCCGTTCGCCAGTCCTGAGAGGTACAAGCACTCAAGGCGACCACCAACATAAAGGATGTCACAACATTAAGTAAACGTGTCATCACGACCCAAAGCTTGACTGGAATGTGGTAAAGAGATTTCAACGCGTAAACCGGTTTTTGTATTGGCAATATTTAACTCACCATTGAGAATATCGACGATGGCTTTGGTGATGCTCAAGCCCAGCCCGAAGTTACCTTTTTTCTTGTCATGCACGAAACGATTAGTGACATTGGGTAGTAACTCAGCATCAATGCCCCCTGCTTCATCCGTTATCTTCCAGGTCACAAAATCATCTTGTTCTGTCACCAGGATTGACACCGACTGTTCTGGCACCGAGAACTGAATGGCATTTTTTATGACATTTCTGATGGCAACAGCGACGAGTTCTTGTGGCAAAAATAAATCCTGATCGCTATGAATAATTTTATGAATTTCTACCTGACTTTCTTTGATCATAGAGTGAAGCGGCGTTAATGCTTTGCTAGTGATTTCACTAGCGCTGCTGCTTGCCGTGATCGCTGCCATCTGCTCGGCATCGAGCCTTGCCAGCATTAATAATTGATCAAGCAGTTCTGTTAGCTGTTTAACCGCCAGGTTGGCTTGTTTCAGATTGCAGTCCGCTTCCGCACCTTGTTTGAGCATGGCGACTTGTAGTTGGGTCGTAATGCCTGCCAACGGTGTACGCAGTTCATGAGCAGCATCTGCAGTAAAGCGACGTTCACTTTCCAGCACGGTTTTGACTCTAGCCAACAAAGCATTAAAACCGGCAATCACCCCCTTGACTTCACTTGGCACATCGTCAATTTCGATGGGTGTCAAACTGCTGCCCGTATGGGTATCAAAATGATCCTGTAGCTGTGTCATGGGTTTAAATACGCGCTGAATAATAAAATACAGAGAGATAATCAGCGTCAAAACAGCCAGTACCCAGGGAATCACTACCCCAATCAAGACGATATTAAAGAGTTGACGACGTTTATCCAGCTTCTCGGCAGTCGTGACTGAAATGCCGTGCTCGGTTAATTTGAATACGCGCCAGATAGTGCCATTATCCCGAACGAAGCTGTAGCCATCTTTGACAGAGGTTAAGACATCACGGTTATCATCTTCAGTGCTGATAATTAATTCGCCATCAATACGAGTGACATTACAGACAATGACCTCTGTATTTTCTCTATTTTTTTCTATTTGTTGAATCAGTTCATTGGTTAATGATGAGGATGGCTTTTCATTCTTTACATCGTATTGATGAACAATATGAGACAACATTTTTGCTGAGGCGGCTAAGCGATCATCCAGAATCTGTTTCACATCGCTTTTAATGGTGTGGTACATGAATGGACCGATAGCCAAACATAAAATACCGGTGACTAAAAATACCGACAGTAGGAGTTTATTTCTTAGGCTACCTTTCATTGTTTATCCACGGCTAAAAAGTAGCCTAAACGGCGTTCAGTACAAATGAGATCCGTACCCAGCTTTTTACGCAAATTATGAATATGTACTGCGACAGCGTTACTTGCCACGCCCTCAGCCCAGCCATAAAGTCTGTCTTGTAATTGTTCCGTGTTCACCACTTTTCCTGGTTGATGCATCAAGGCTTCAAGCACAATCAGTTCACTTTTAGATAACTTGACGGGAAGACCATTCGCTTTGACTTCACCTTTAGTGGGATTGAAACTAATGTGCTCGAAAGTCATCACATTATCTGCCCGGCCAGCGATACGGCGTGTGATGGATTGTAATCGCGCCACTAACTCATCAAAGTCGAAGGGTTTCGTCAGATAATCATCGGCACCAGCAGAAAGACCGGTGACTCTATCCGGGATAGCATCTCGTGCTGTCAGGATAAGTACAGGCAGTAATATTTTATTTTGACGCCACTTGGTCAGTAATGTCATGCCATCGTAATCTGGTAATGTTAAATCAAGTATCACGACATCATAGTTCACATGCTGAATAGCCTGATTGGCGGTATGAGCGTCTTTTACCCAGTCGGTGCTGTGGCCTAATGTTTCCAGCCCCTGTTTGATACCATCACCGACGATGTCATTGTCTTCAACCAGTAAAATATACATACATGATTCCCAATAATTACACACTTATTATGGTTATTAACATTAAGTGAATATTAAAAACGACATAATGTAGAGCTAATGTTTGACTCATAGACTTGATGTAAATTACACAGCTTCGTGTATATGTTGCTCTGATTAACTAGCCAGTAACCCAATTAAATTTTTTATAAGAGATGTTTACCATGCGAGTCATTCCTTTAACACTCATATCTGCTTTTTCGTTAATGTTAGTTGCTTGTTCCGAGCCTGAGAATCAACCTACTGAACAGGCTGCTCCCCCTCCTGTTGAGGTGGATGTGGCAATTCCACTTCAACATAAACTGACTGATTGGGATGAGTTTACAGGCCGTTTTGAAGCCATCAATAATGTTAATTTAAGAGCACGAGTAACCGGCTATCTCATCGAGAAGAAATTTAAGGATGGTCAACAAGTTAAGAAAGGCGATGTCCTGTATGTGATTGACCCTCGTCCTTTTCGTTATGAGCTAAAACAAATTCAGGCTCAGCATGAACTCGCCAAAAAAGAATTGGATCGCGCCCATCTGTTGCGTGAATCCAATGCGATTTCTCAGGAAGAAGTCGACAGACGTTTCCAGGAACTTCAAATTTCAGAAGCTTCATTGAATAATGCCAAACTACAATTAGGCTTCACAGAAGTCACTTCGCCCATCGACGGTAAAATCAGTGATAGCTACGTCGATATTGGCAACATGATTGAAGAAAATCAGACCATTTTGACCCGTATCGTCAGTACCAACCCTATTCACTTCCGATTTGAAGGATCGCAAGCTGACTTGCTGAAATACCTGCGTCTTGACCGTGCAGGGCAACGCCCCAGCAGCGATTCCAGTCCTAACCCTATCTATATCAAACTGATGGACGAAGATAAGTTCTACCACGAAGGCAAAATGCACTTTGTTGACAATGTGGTCGACAACGCCACCGGTACTATTCAGGCCACCGCAACAGTGAACAACGATGACGGCATTATTTACCCAGGTCTGTTTGGGCGTGCTCGCTTGTTAGGTCGTGCTAACTACGACGCCATACTGGTGCCCGAGAATGCCATCAATACAGATCAGGATAAAAAATTCGTCTATATCAGCGATGAGAATAATGCCATCAAACGTCAATATGTCACTGTCGGCAATCTACTTGAAAACGATCTGATTGTGGTCAGCACCGGCCTAACCGGTAATGAAAAAGTCGTTGTGAACGGTATTCAACGTATTCGAGCCAGTGGTCAGGAAGTGACACCTAATGTTGTCGAACTTGAGTGGAAGCCTCTCGATGTTTTAGGTAAGCAAGCCACTGAAGACACAACGAACATCTCAAAAACTGATAAGGAATAAGCGACTGTGAATTTTCCAAAATTCTTTATTGATAGGCCTATTTTTGCTTCGGTACTTTCCATTATCGTTGTCATTATTGGCTATATGGCCTATTTGAGTTTGCCTATTGAGCAATACCCACAAGTAGCCCCACCGACTATTCAAGTATCAGCAACCTACCCTGGTGCAACCGCAGAGACAGTGGCTGAAACGGTGGCAACACCGATTGAGCAGGAAGTCAACGGGGTTGAGGGCATGCTTTATATGTACTCACAATCCTCTGCCGATGGTTCAATGACGTTGAGCATTACCTTTGAGCTGGGAACGGATCTGGATACAGCCCAAGTATTAGTTCAAAACCGTGTCGCTATCGCTGAAGCCAAATTACCAGAAAGTGTCCGTGCTTTAGGTGTGACTACCAAGAAAAACTCACCTGATCTGATGATCGTTATCAATCTCTCCTCACCAGATGGCACCTACGATCAAAATTATCTCGCTAACTATGGCGTATTAAATATACGTGATCGTATTCGTCGTATTGATGGTGTGGGTGAAGTCCCTGTTTATGGTGCCTCAGATTATGCGATGCGTCTCTGGTTAAAACCTGACTTAATGCAGTCGTATGATATCGCGGCGGGTGATGTTATCTCTGCTATCCGTAATCAAAATGTTCAGGTCGCCAGTGGTACCTTAAACCGTGCACCACAACCCGATCAGAACTATTACGAGTACATCGTCCAGACACAAGGTCGATTAACGACACCAGAAGAGTTTGGTGAAATCATTGTTAAAGCCAGTGATGATAGTCGTATTGTTCGACTACGTGATGTGGCGCGAATAGAACTAGCAGCTCAGGATTACATCACCAAAGGGTATTTAGGTGGAAAACAAGCCGTCGCTTTGCCTATTTTCCAACGTCCTGGTACCAACGCGATTGAAACAGCCAATCAGATCAAAGCCGAAATGGAAGATATCGCGGCTGAATTTCCACCAGGCATGACTTATGAGTTTGCCTACAACCCGACAGACTTTATCGAACAATCGGTTGATGCAGTAAAAATGACCGTTTATGAAGCCGTCTTTTTGGTGGTCATTGTTATTCTGGTTTTCTTACAAACCTGGCGTGCAGCGATTATCCCTATTGTGGCTATTCCAGTATCTCTTATTGGTACGTTTGCGGTTATGTCAGCCATTGGTTTCTCGTTGAACAACCTGACTTTATTTGGTCTTGTTTTGGCGATTGGTATCGTGGTGGACGATGCGATAGTCATCGTTGAAAACATGGAACGGAATCTGCGTAACGGTCTATCCCCTCGTGAGTCAGCTCGTAAAACTATGGATGAAGTAGGTTCAGCATTAATTGCCATGGGGCTGGTTTTGGTTGCTGTATTCCTGCCTACCCTGTTCCTTGAAGGCATTTCAGGTGAGTTTTACCAAGCCTTTGGTATTACCATCGCTGTAGCCACCATGATCTCGGTCGCTGTATCACTGACCTTATCACCAGCACTCGCGGCCATTTTGATGAAGTCACACGATCAGGATAAACCAGAGAAACCCGTTAAATGGTACCGCTCACCGGTAAAAGCATTTTTCAATGGTTTCAACCGTGGTATGGAAGGCTTATCAAATCGCTACGGCTGGTTTGTCGGTAAAACCATTCGCATGGGACTGATTATGTTAGTGATTTATGCGGGCCTGATGACCTTAACCGCATTTCAATTTAACCGTGTTCCGACCGGGTTTATTCCGTCACAAGATCAAGGTTCGTTGATTGTTGCTATCACATTGCCTGACGGCGCCTCGTTTGATGCTACGGATAAAGTGGTTCAGGCGGTGACTGAAGAAATGTTAGCCGTACCCGGTCTGAAAAACGCGGTTGGTTTTACAGGGTTTTCTGGCGCGACAAGAACCATTCAATCTAATGCCGCCGTGATATTTACACCACTAGAACCATTTGAAGATCGTATAGCTAAAGGCATTGAATATCAGACTATCTTAAGTGATATGCGTGCTGTGGCTGCCAGCTTCAAAGAAGCCAAGGTGGCGGTATTTGAACGCCCTCCTGTGCCCGGTATTGGTAGTGCTGGCGGCTTCAAGATGATGCTGCAGGATCGTGGTGGCCGTGGCTTAAAAGTATTAGAGCAAGCAGCAACCGATATGGCCGCTGCGGCAAATAGCCCTGATAGCCCTGCTACTACGGCTGTTTATTCTTTCTTTAATACTAATAATCCGCAAATCTATTTGGATATTGACCGTAATAAAGCGGAACGACTGAACGTACCTGTGCCTGATGTGTTTGAGGCATTGGAAGTGTTTATTGGTTCAGTCTATGTTAATGATTTCAATTATTTAGGTCGGACATTTAGAGTAACTGCTCAGGCTGAAGCTGAGGATCGTTTATCCGTAGATGATGCACTTCGAATCCGTGTCAGAAGTACTAATGGCGATATGGTGCCGTTAGGCTCGTTTGCCACTGTGCGTGATACCTCTGGCCCTTCTCGAGTGCCACGCTATAACTTATATCCAGCAGCAGGTGTTATGGGCAGTAGTGCGGAAGGCTTCAGTAGTGGCCAAACACTTGATGCCATGGAAGAACTAGCAGAAAAAATTCTGCCTGATGGCATTGGTTATGAGTGGACTGAAATTGCCTATCAGGAGAAAGCAACCGGTGATACTGCTGCTTTGGCTTTCCTACTGGCTGTTGTGTTTGTGTTCTTATTATTGGCTGCGCAATATGAAAGCTGGGCATTGCCGTTCTCTATCATCCTGATTGTACCGATGTGTCTGTTATCAGCCATCACCGGTGTGTATCTGGCGAAGATGGATAACAATATCCTGACGCAAATAGGCTTGGTCGTGCTGGTAGGTTTAGCATCAAAAAATGCTATATTGATTGTTGAGTTCGCCCGAGAGCTGGAGCGTCAGGGACGTTCTGTCTGGGATGCAGCCGTTGAAGCAGCCAGACTACGTTTACGCCCTATTTTGATGACATCCTTCGCTTTCATTCTAGGTGTTGTGCCCATGGCCATCGCCCAAGGCGCTGGTGCTGAAATGCGTCAGGCATTAGGTATCGCAGTATTTTCAGGCATGCTTGGCGTGACCTTCTTCGGGTTAATATTTACCCCAGTGTTTTATGTGATTTGTCGTCGGGTTGCGCTTTACTTCAAACCTGAACAGGCGACAGGAGAAAAATCATGAACAAAATGATCTTGTGTACCTTAATTAGCCTGTCCATCACTGGCTGTGCTCAATTTCGAGATTATCAGTCACCCACGACGGATAAGACGGTTGAAGCGACACAACTGAGTGATGACACCTACGAGTTTGCTAATGCACAGCAACCTATCGCAGATTGGTGGACAGCTTTTCAGGATCCACAATTAACGCAACTCGTTGAAAAAGCATTAGTACATAATCTGGATGTACGGATTGCACTGGCGAACCTACAGGCGGCTCGTGCTTTATCCAGAGCAGTGGGTTCAGATAGATACCCGACAGTCGATGCAAACGGTGGTTATAGTCGTAACCTGTATTCTGAGGAAACACAAAATGCGAACACTCGCGCTGCTGATATCTATGAAGCAGGCTTTGATGCCAATTGGGAATTAGATATTTTTGGACGTGTCAGCTATGGCATTGAGTCACAACTGGCTCAGGAACAAGCTATCGCCGCCGACTTGCAACAAATGTATGTCAGTGTCGCCGCAGAAGTCGCCAGACAATACTTTACTCTACGCGGGGCACAGTATCGTTTGGATATTGCTGAGCGAAATGCTGAAAATCAAAATGAAACCTTTGAATTAACAGAAAGGATATTGAATGCCGGTGGCGCCAGTGCTCTGGATGTGAGTCGTGCCAAAACACAACTCAGTCTGACTCGCTCCACGATTCCACCATTAAGAGCGCAGATAGATTCGACCATAAACAGTCTTTCTGTTTTAACAGGGCAAGTACCAGATGCTTTACGTAGTCGTTTGTCTGAGACTAAGGCTCTACCGACATTACCGCTAACAGTAGCCGTGGGTGACGTGCAACAGTTGCTTACCCGACGCCCAGATATCCGCTCAGCTGAACGTTCATTGGCGGCCAGTGTGGCGGATTATAATCTGACCGTGGCGGATTTATTTCCCAAGGTCAGTATTCTTGGCTCTTTAGGTTTTATTTCTACTAATTTGAGTAGCTTTGGTACCACAGCCCTCGCTGGCTCAATTGGTCCATCGATCAGTTGGCAAGTCTTTGATCGTGATCGCTTGAAAGCATATGTCGATCAAGCTAATGCCCAAACTAAAGTCGCGCTGGCACAATATGAGAAGACAGTATTATCAGCACTTGAAGAATTACAGTCCGCGATGAGTGATTTTTCTAACGAGGAACAACGGCGTGCTGAATTGCAAGAAGCTGCGGCTTCGGCAAAACAATCTGCCACCATGGCCAGAAATCGCTTTGATAGTGGCTATGATAATTTTCTTGATGTGCTAGATGCTGAACGAACATTACTGGAAGCAGAAGATACCTTAGCAAATAGCGAAATTACTTCAGGGCTTAATTTAGTCACTATTTACAAAGCCTTAGGTGGTGGCTGGCAAGTCAAACCTCAGCAGCGTTAATATTATGAGGGCGTTGGCGCACCATTAGTGCCATTAAATGGCGTTGGTTGTTGTCACTGATTTTAGAGCCGAATTTGCTGTTTGCATTAAGCCACTTCACAATAGCTGCTGAAAATGGCTTATCCCCTACAAATCCGGTATCACAATAGTTCTTCATTGTGTGATATTTTTGTGCTGCATTTATTCTGCTTAAATTATCTTTGAAAAGAAGATAGTTTTGACCATTGCCATAAGCAGACTATCTAACATGTTTGATTGAATCTACTACGAAGGAAAGTGACGTGAAAAAGTTTAAAGATGTCGATAATATTGCGGAACAGATATTCAACGATAAGATTGGCAGACCAGCATATGCATTCGGTCTATGGCTTGCTACACTTCAAGCAAAAGAGCTCGGTATAAAAAAGCTGAATATATTTGAATTTGGCGTTGCGACTGGCGCCGGACTGATAAACCTGTGTGACATCTGCGCCATCATGACTAAATCTACAGACATGCAATATGATATTTATGGCTTCGATTCAGATATTGGTATGCCAGCACTATCAAGTGGATATAAGGATCATCCTGAGCTATGGCATGAAGGACAGTTCCTTGTTGACCATGATGAGATAAGAAAAAAATTGCCTGAAAATGCTCAACTCATTTCAGGAAATATTGCTGATACGATAGAACCTTTCTGTCAAGAACATTTATCTAATGACGCACCGGTTGGTTTTGTTGCTGTAGATGTAGACCTTTACTCTTCAACCTTATCTGTATTTGAGCTTTTTAAACATAATAATCCTGAGCTTTACCTCCCCGTCACTATTATGTATCTAGATGATATCAATGACTTACTGACCAATAACTCATGGTGTGGCGAAATGTTAGCAGTAAGAGAATGGAATGATCAAAATGAACTTCGTAAGATGGAAGAAATGCGTATTAGACAGAATCATAGCCCAGCGGGCTGGCATGATCACATATATGGCCTACATGTGCTTGATCATCCTGTTCGCAATGGCAAACGTCCAGATGTATGTTTAGACATCAATATAACTGCAATTTAATCAATTCTTACAGAAACCAGTTCCGATAAATGATTTATTATTTTTTTTCAAACTAGCTTAGAGAGAAACGAAGTCGTATATAACAAAACAAATCCCGACCGTTTTTAGTTATTTAATCTTGAGGTAAAAAATGATTGCCTCCCAAGCTTTTATATTTATCTGTCTTAATAAGTAAAATATTTACTTGCTAGGCATATCTGCTGCTTGTCTGATAACGCATTGCTGACAAATACAGGCTTTGCCTCTCTGAGTTGAAGGTACCTGCTCTAAAAGGGTCTGGCTAATTATCATATCCGCTTTATGACACCAACAATCAGCCGGGTTACTATCGACTGATAAATTGCCACAAGCGTTTGGACCACCACATATGGGACATCTGTCAGTGCAGACGCTTTGACTCTCAGTCATATGTGATGAATTTTATCCAGTCGACTCACATTGTCTCCAGCCCTAATAATCCGCTGGTGATATAAGTTCAAGCCAGTCTGTCAGTGTCAGCGGTTTGTAAAAATAAAAGCCCTGAATCAAGTCACAAGACTTCGAGCGGAGATACTGTGTTTGAATTTCTGTTTCGACCCCTTCTGCAACCACTTTTAACTTTAAGGCTTTGGCCATTGATATCACCGTATCAACGATCGGGTATTCCCCTTTCTCAGTATTAATTTTGTCAATAAACGATTTATCGATTTTTAATTCATCAATTGGCAATTGGCTTATATAACTCAGGTTGGATTGTCCTGTACCAAAGTCATCAATCGCAACCCCAAATCCGGCTGTTTTGAGAGCATGAATAACTGACGTCAACAGATTGATATTCTCTGCCATGACTGATTCTGTCACCTCGAAAATAATCTGGTGAGTGGGCACATTATGCTTTTTACAAATGGCTTCGAAGGTGTCAACTAACTTGGTATCAGCGAGTTGTCGAATACTGAGATTAACTGATATTTTTTTGTGAAAGTCTGGAACGCGCTGTCGAATCAATTTGAGCATTTCACACACTTGCTCAAGCACAAAATAGCCAACGTCTATTATCACACCTGTACTTTCTGCCACACCGATAAAATCTAATAGATTGAGTGGTTCTGAATGTATGTTATCCCAACGTAATAGTGCTTCAGCAGAATCCACCTGATTGGAGGCATTGATTTTCGGTTGATAGACGACACTCAGCGTTGAGTAATCCAGGCCACTTAACATGGACTGAGCCAGCGCTGCGACTTTCACAGTTCTGCCATAGTTGGTGTTTTCTACAAATATGAGCTCACCAGATTTCCCGGTTTGTTTATAGTTTTTCAGTGCATCTTCCAGCATAGGTAACATGGCGCCATTTTTGACAATGTCACTTTCAAATAAAGACATGACGGCGCTGATCGATAACTTATGCTTAACTTGCTGACTGACTGAGTCTAATAAAACAGAAAAGGCATCTTGAATGGCATCTGTTATCTTAGCGTAGTGAACCTTTTCAATAGGTTGGATTGATTTGATGATAAATACATCACCACCGACACGATAGATTCTAACGGGCAGATGTAGCATCAATTGCTTGAGCTCGCTGGCGACATCGATGAGTAACTGATTGCAGTGGGTATGACCATAAACAGCATTTAATTCGTTAAACCTATCAATATTCAGCAGACAGCCAAGATATCGCGCTTTGTTGCTTTTCTTGCCATAGGTTTTTTCTAAATCAAGTTCCAGCGCTTCTCTGGAATAAAGCCCCGTTAATGAATCATACAGTGCCGCTTTGAGTAAACGGGCTTGGGTTAATCGTTTCTCAACCTGATCACGGATGACGTATAGGAAGTGATAACCCTGTTCGCTTTTATGTAAGGACACGCCTACTTCGACTTCGATAATTTGACCATTTTGTTTTCTCAAATCCATCTGTTTGAATATGGGGGTGAAGTCGCTTTGCTCCTTAACAATTGATGACTCTTCATGATGAGCAAGTTGTTCGGCGGGTATAAAATCTCGTATGTTTTTATTGGTAAGCTCTTTGTATGCAAACAAAGACTGGCTGTAGTCATTTGCGAGCTCAATATTGCCTTCGACATCCGTGATGATGACTGCTTCAGTGAGCATGCTTAACAGATGCACAAATTGGTTTTTGAGTTGCTCGAGTTGCGATTGTGCTTTTGATTCAACGCTGCAGGTAATATTGCTGCGATTATTGAGTATTGAGCCAATCTTTTTTTCCAGTAGATGTTTGTTGACTGGTTTGCTGATGAAATCTACTGCACCGTTCGATAAGGATTTAAAGTGGTTATCAAATTCGCCATGTGCGGTGACGATAATGACGTTGATATGTTTCAGCTGTGCATTGTTGCTGAGTTCAGTTAAAACATCGAAGCCATCGATATCTGGGAGTCCGATATCTAATAAGATGATGTCAGGAACGATATCCCGAGCCGTAGCTATGGCACTTGCGCCTGAGTTAGCCACATAGATATCCCCTAAACTTTTTAAAACAGTAGATAACTCCAGAATAATGACCGGGTCATCATCAACGATTAAAATTTTTCGTTCCGAACTCATGTCATTCACTCATTAGTAAATTCACAATCTGATTATTCACTACCTTCTATAGAAGAGTAAGACGCCAGTTTATAGTCATTTCTCCCGTCATTTTTCACTTCATACAATAAATCATCGGCTTTTTTTATAAATTCATTGATGGTGTGCTTGGTATCGTGTTTGTTAATGACGACACAGCCAAAACTCATCGTCACGTTGATGGATATATTGTTGTAACAATATTCAGATGAAGCAATCGCTTGACGAAGTCTTCTCAAAATAATATCGGCTTCTGCCTCCGTCGCTTCACAATAAATTAAAAATTCTTCACCGCCGAACCGGGCAGCGGTTTCGAAAGGCCGAATGCTATTTCGCATCCGATTGGATACATCGATTAATACGCGATCACCAATTTGATGACCGTAGGTATCGTTAATGTGTTTAAAAAAATCAATATCAGCGATGATAAGACAATGACTGATCGATTTATCAGAACGGGCTAGTCTGGCAAGATGTGTTTCGCAGGCCTTAATGGCAGCGCGTCTATTTAATAAGCCGGTCAGCTCATCGGTATCGGCCAGTGATAAAAGCTTTTGTTGCATCTTAACAATACGCTCACCTACTCGTAACCGAGCGATAAATACGGCACCATGAATAGGCTTTTCAATAAAATCATCAGCCCCCACGTCTAGTGCTGTTTGTTCAATTTGGCCAAGTGAATTGGAGGTAACCATAATGATATATGGCGTGAGACTTAAGTTCAGCGCTCTGATGTTCTGACATAGTTCCAGGCCATTGACTTCTGGCATCATCCAGTCAACAACAATGATTTCCGGGGTGGTATCTCTGTTTGAGATTATTTCAAGCGCTTGTGTTGCATTATTCGACTTGAGGGCATTCATTCCAGTCTTTTGTACAAAGCTACTCATAGTGAAGCAGTCAATATCATTATCGTCCACAATTAATACGTGCATGTACCCTTGTTTACATGGCAGTTTGATTTGATATCAAGTTTCTACTTCTATAGCTTAACTATCAAGCCTTGATGTTCATTTTATTGGTAAATCGTTTACGATAAGTCCTGATGACAATCAATTACTCAATACAATGTCTGTTGTGTCGATACAGTAAAAATAAACATCTTAGTCTTTAGGTAAGTGTAATGAATAATCCAGAAGCCTCTACCCAACGAACACAAGAAAATATCTCGGGGGATAGACGCGATTTTATAAAAAAATCTGGTGTATTAGCTGGCCTATCCGTTTTATCAAGCAAAGCGCCTTTTGTGTTCGCCAGAACAACACCAACTTTACGCGTGATGGGCACACACGTGACGCTACAAGAAGAGATAAGACAACAAGCCATGGCTGATCTTGGTATTAATATCGTTTTTGAACCAGGTGGCGAGGCTGAACTTATTCAAAAAGCCACAACCCAACCAGGCTCTTTTGATATCTATGAGCAATGGACCGATAGTATTCGACAGCTCTGGCAGGCCTCTGTGATTCAGCCCATTGATACGGAGCGCTTAAGCTACTGGGATGAAATCAATGCCCTATCAAAAACAGGGAAAATTGCACCTGAAGCTAATATTGGCTTAGGTGATGCACCACATAAAATTTTAAATATTCAAGCAGATGGCAGTTTGGGAACTCAATTCACCGGCAAGATTAGTTTTTTACCCTATGTTCACAATGTGGATTCATTTGGCTATAACACGAATGCCATAAAAAAAGGCATTCCGTATGAAACGGAAAGTTGGTCCTGGTTATTAGATGAGCAATATCGCGGAAAAGTGGGCATTGTTAATTCTCCGACCATCGGTATCTTTGATTTGGCTCTCGCTGCAGAGAGTAAAGGCCTGATTAATTTCAATGATATGAGCGATATGACGCAAACTGAAATTGATGGCCTCTTTTCTATTTTGCTGGATTTCAAAAAACAACATCACTTTGCAGGTTTCTGGAATTCGGTACCTCAATCAATTGATTATATGCGTCAAGGACGGGTACACCTGGAAAGCATGTTTTCACCAGCAGTTTCTGCACTCAATGGCGACGGTATCCCCGTCACGTATGCCGCCCCCAGAGAAGGTTACCGTGCCTGGCATGGTGTGATGTGTTTATCCAGTGAATGTCAGGGGCATGTCAAAGATGCCGCTTACGATTATATGAACTGGTGGCTAAGTGGTTGGGCTGGTGCTTATGTTGCCCGTCAAGGTTATTACATTTCAAATCCGGAACGATCAAAACCTTTATTAGACAAAAATGAATGGGATTACTGGTATGAAGGAAAAGAGGCCACTGCGGATCTAAAAGGCACGGATGGCAAAATTTCAGTCAGGGCTGGTGATATTCGTACCGGGGGAGCGTACACCACACGATTAAGCAATATCGCTATCTGGAATACGGTTATGCCAAATTATGATTATTCGCTACAAAAATGGTATGAGTTTTTATTAGCATGAGTAAATGGCATCAATCTACACTGATGAGTCAGCTTGGGATACGCAAGCGTGTCTTTATTGGTTTCGCCAGCCTTGCGTTGATTTCTTTGTTTATTGTCATTGTGAATTTATTTTCTCTGACAAATGTTGAAAAACTATTCAACGACTATACAAAATCGATTTCTTATACACGGCTGATGTCTGAAGTCGAAGCAGATATTATTGAACTTAATCGAAAAATATTAGTGTTTCGCATCACGGATAGTCAGTCGTCCATTACAGACATTCAACGATTATTAAAAAGCCTGAAAACCACTATCCATAGTCTTTCTGTTTCATCGGAGTCCAGTGAGGAATCAGCCGCCATTTATCCCAAATTTACCGACTCACTTGAGAACCTCTACGAGAAAACGGCAAAATTGAATGATGAGCGTATGGTGTTAAAGCAGTTACATACACAACTGGAGCAACAGTTTAGTTCTGTTTATAACATGCTCGACACCATGACAAAGCAACATAAGAAGTCTGAAGAAGTGATTTTATTGTATGAAATTCGTTCTTCAATCGCTTTTGCTCAGAATCAAATTATTCAATACTTTCAAAGCCGTACCAACAAAACGCGTTTAAATTTCGTTGACACATTTAATCAAGCAAAAACGGATATTGCTGTCTATTCAGAGCTCGCTTCCACCTCTGAAAAAGAAAGACAATTAATCATTAATCTCAACAATCAACTTGATACCATCAAAAATACCTTCTTTCGTACGATTCAAGCAGATCGCAATTTTATTTTTCTGGTTAATGTGGTGATTGCAGGGGAAGCCTCTGAATTAAAAAGCCTGTCTGTGCAATTAAAAGATTATTCCATTGAGAGACAAACAGCACTTTTTAGTAGCACCAATAATAATCTGGAACTGTATAAGTTTATTGCGTTTATCGGTTCCTTTTTTCTGATGGCCATCGCCCTCATGATTTCTGGCAGGGTCAGTCGCGCTATCACGGTCCCCATTTCTGATATCAGTAAGACATTTGAAGATATCAGTGCTGGTCGAGAAACCTTATCTATTCCTGGTATCGATCGGCATGATGAAATAGGCAAGCTAGCCCGATCGGCTACTCTCTTTAAACAAAGTGCGGATGAAACAAAACGCCTCTTAAAAGAAACAGAAGAGCTGGCCGAAGAGTTAAGTTTAAGGGAGGTTGAACTAGAGCTAGCGGCTAAAAAAGCGAATTCAGCCGCCGATGCAAAAAGTGCGTTTCTGGCGAATATGAGTCATGAAATAAGAACACCGATGAATGGCATCCTAGGCATGATTAATCTGCTAAGCGATACCCAACTTACGGAAAAACAACATCAGTTTGCCCACAATATTAAAATCAGTGCCGAATCATTGATGCGAATTATTAATGATATTCTGGATTATTCAAAAATTGAGTCTGGCAAGCTCTCTATTGAAGAGACGGCATTTAATTTAGAAAAACTGATTTCTGATATTGGCAGAGTGGTTGAACCCAATGCACATAATAAAGGCCTTCAAGTCCTCTGCCCTGCCAATGCAATTGAGAATGTACAAATTATTTCTGATCCGATTCGTCTCAGACAAATCCTTCTTAACCTGCTTTCTAATGCCGTTAAGTTTACCGAAAGCGGTTCAGTCGAACTCAAGATTGATATCAAGTCAGTCGATGACAACAGCCTTAACCTTGATTTTTCTGTTACTGATACTGGCATCGGCATATCAGAAGAAGAGCTGACCAATTTATTTGAGCGGTTTAGCCAACTTGATTCAGCTTCAACCAGAAAAGCCGGCGGCACCGGTCTTGGGTTAGCTATCAGTGCTGAGTTAGTGAGCATGCTGGGGGGGAAACTGGAAGTTGACTCAACTGTTGGGGCTGGCAGTCATTTTTATTTCACCATTACGGTGAAAAAAGATAAGGTTTTACCTCCTCGAGTACTGACCACAAAATTCACGCAGTTTTTTGCCTACACCAGCAATGAAAAATTAAGTACCTATTTAGAAAGCTTATTTTCTAAATGGGGGAATCATCTACATATCACCTCATCATTATTGCTGATTGAGACAACGGTTCGAGAGGAAGATACCGATGTGGTGCTGATGGTTGATAGCGCCATGCTGAATCACATCAATGAAAATAAACTCAAACAACTCAAATCCAAAAATATTAAGATTATTTTACTGTCATCATTGGCAGATGATTTGAGCCGTTCACTGATAAGTGATTTATCAGATGTCACGGTGATCAAACCTATCAGTGCGTCAGAGTTATTTAATGCGAGCCGCTCATTATCAGAACAGCTTATTGAGCAACATGAACAACCTACTGCAGACACTGCTTCGTTACCCACCTTTTCATCAAGTAAGGTCCTTCTGGTTGAAGACGATGAAATCAACCAGATGGTGGCCAGCGGTATCCTCGCGAAATATGGAATGACGGCTGATATTGCAGAAAATGGTGAAGTCGCTTTAGATAAACTGCGTGAGAAGCAATACGATATTGTCTTTATGGATTGTATGATGCCGGTCATGGATGGCTTTACCGCCACACAACATCTTCGCTCAGGTCAGGCCGGAGAGTTCAATCTGTCGACCCCGGTTATCGCCCTCACAGCAGATGTGATGGAAGGCGTGAAAGAAAAATGTCTCTCAGCAGGTATGTCAGACTATTTAACCAAACCGATAATGCCGAATACCTTATTGGATATATTGCAGAAATGGCTTTAGGCCTGCATATATTTTACAAAAATAAGGGAGCCATTAGCTCCCTTATTTGTATTAAGTGATTATTTATCTTTTTTATC
Organism: Methylophaga sp. UBA2513; assembly: GCF_002341285.1. Lineage (NCBI taxonomy): Bacteria > Pseudomonadati > Pseudomonadota > Gammaproteobacteria > Thiotrichales > Piscirickettsiaceae > Methylophaga > Methylophaga sp. UBA2513. The sequence goes on from NZ_DDNT01000019.1 coordinate 38,005, forward strand.
CGTGCATGAGGCGCGTTTGTCGCCTTTATGTTTTTTATGGGCGGCTCTCGCTTCTTCCTTCGTCACCTTGCCATCGCCATTGGCATCCATTTTTTCGAAGCGTTTTAATGCTGCTGCTGTCGCTTCATCTTTTGTGATGACACCATCACCGTTAGTATCGATATGAGCGAAGTAACCTTTCTTGGTGTGTTTAGCCATATCGTCAGTTGATACTGGTTCAGCAAATGTAGCTGAGCTAATGGCCATCGCAGCTAAGGCTGTGAAAAGTGTTGTTGATAATGTTTTCATCATAAATCCCTCTTTTGTTTGTTGGGATTTTTAGACTACGCCCACCCAAGTTAAGAAATGGTTATTACATCCAAACAAATCAATATTATTTTTCTATCGCTAGTTTTATCTCAGCTACAGCGTGTTTAATTTGTGCTTCATCTGAGAAGCGTCCCAAACTGATGCGTAAAGATGATCCTGCTTCTTCATCTGTCAGCCCAATCGCTTTTAATACATGCGAAAGCAAGACCATTTCACTATTACATGCTGATCCAGTAGAGGCACAGACATTGGGTTGGAGTTTTTCTAATAGCTTATTCGCATCGCAACCAATGAATTGCACATTAATATTGCCAGGGTGACACTGAGTTTGTGTGCCATTCAATTTAAATGGAATATGTGTCGCTTCCAGTTGTTGTAGAAACAAACGTTTCAAATGCGTTAATTGTTCACGGTGAGTTTTTGCTTCTTGTTTGGTGATACGCATCGCTTCAGCAAAACCAACACAGAGTGGCGTGGCCAAAGTGCCAGAACGCATACCAAACTGCTGCCCTCCTCCCTGAATGAAAGGCGGTAACTCGGCTTGAAGATCGTTTTTAATATAAATCGCACCGATGCCTTTGGGACCATAAACTTTATGGGCAGACAAACTCAGCATATCGACATTCCAGTCTTTCACATCAATATCTATCGCTTCAGGGGCTTGTGCGGCATCACAATGAAATAAAGCGCCTGATTGATGAGCCATTTCAGCAAAGGTTTTGACATCCTGAATAGTGCCGATTTCATTATTCACAGCCATTATGCAAACCAGCAAAGTTTGGTCAGACAATAAAGATTGATAAGCATCAACATCAATCAGCCCCGAGCTATGCACTGGGATTTCTTTAACTTTGTAACCTAATTTAGCCGCGTAAAAATGGGCAGCATTTTTAATGCATTTATGTTCGATTGCACTGATAAGAATGTCACGGCGATCTGTGGTATTACCAAATATCACACTGGCAATCGCCTGATTATTTGACTCTGTCGCACCAGAGGTAAAAATCACTTCTTCAGAAGAGGCATTAATACATTTTTCAATCGTACTGCGTGCGGCCTCAACCGCTGCCGCTGACTGCTGACCTAACACATGGGCTGTCGAATGTGGATTAGCAAAAATCTCATGGTTATAGGGTGCCATTGCGCTAACAACGCGAGGCTCTATCGGCGTTGTTGCCTGATAGTCTAGGTAAATTGAACTACCGGTTTGCATTGACTGCTCCACTTTTTAATATCAGATAATCAGAGGGTGATATAAAGATTGACGTCATAGGATAGCGAGAAACACCAGCTATTGGCTACGCATAAACGTATTTATTGCATTGATAAAATCAACATGACGCTCAGATAACGGGCAAAAAAAAGCTGTTACCGAGGAGGAGTAAAATCGGTAACAGATTGAAGGATCATTAGCATTTTATTTTTTTATTATTTCCTGGTGCGCTTTGTTGCTTGCTTCATTCGAAGAGGGTGTGTGACTCTCAACCAGACTGGTTTCAATTTTATTGATATTTTTGGGATCAACGTTTTTGCTATCGGCAACGGCGACAGAAGCAGAGCTGGCAATACTCAACGCACTGATAGAGAGAAAGGTATTTAATCTGTTCATAGGATGACTCCTTAAATTGACTGAGCTAATGTTTAGCTACAGTTCAGTTATAGACCCTGGATACTGAATTTTTGCTGAACGAGATTAAGGAAGGCTTAAGTAATAAAACAAAATGATTTAGCTACTTCAAATTATTGTGCAAATAAATGATAAGGCGAGCTTCCAGTCCAACGCTTAAAGGCTCGTCGAAAATTATTCATGTCATTAAAACAGAGGTACTCGGCTATTTCCTGGCTATTCATCTGTTTAACCTCATACAAATAAATAGCGGTATGTTTTCTGACCAAGTCTAATTGTTGTTGAAAGCTGGTTTGATGCTTTTTGAGCTTTCGTTTCATGGAGGCCGGGCTGAGGCCAAATGAAAATGACACTTTATCCAAATTAAGTGGTTCGTCTATATGTGACTGAAGGTAGCTGTATATTTGATCAAGAAAACTATACGGGCTGTATTCTTCAGAAAGTTGCTTGTCACTCTCTTTTAAGGCGCCCTGCATGCCAAACTTAGATGCATTCGGCCAAGGTGTATCCAAACAGTATCTGGGTAGCCGTATTCGGTTCATCTGTTGATTAAAGCGAATATCTTGTCCAAAGTTGACCCAATATTGTTCAACGTATTCAGGTTCATCGTAGCTAAATTCAAACTGCCAAGGCATTTTTTCACCAGCTAACCACGCCACCATCGACACAAAAGCGGACATGTAAGACTCAATAATAAATCTGTGTTGTTCTATGCTTCCTGTACTGTCAACCCAATACAAAAATAGCTCATCGTCATTTTCATAATATCGAGGCGTGAATAGTGGCGACAAAATGGCATGATATTCACAAAGGATCGTTATTGCCTGACGTAAGTTATTCGCTTGCTGTAAAGCTTGACTCACAGAACCATAAAATCCAGGAAATAAACGCTGACCATATAAAAAGCTTATATCATCAGCATCCGTTAGTTTCTGAGAGTTTTTGATTAACGTCAGATATTGGTCAGGACTAATGCGCTCTTCAGCCTGCTCAAAATCACCAAGCTGTAAACGCGTTCCTTTCAGTAGATGATACTCAGACACATCACGTGACAGTGCCAATTCGACTAATACAGCGGGCTGATAATGAGGTGTGATACAGGGTGTATCTAGCTCATATCCCAGCGTTTTTACCAGCTTTGCCATGGTTCAGATGACAGGTGCAGCTGTTTGTTTACGCTGGCTAAGAAGTTGATTTAATCGTTTAATTAACGAATCAGAATCATCCCTTTTTGCCATGGTAATGGCGGTCGTCGCTGTTAAATAGACACGCTGCTGTGATTCCTGTGTACGGTAAGCAAAACTGGCTACCGCATGTTGCAGATCCTGACTCAGCTGTTTTGCTTCAGCCTCATCGGTGTCGTGTAAGAGGATAACGAAACGGTCGCCAGCCAAGCGACAGATCAAATCCTTATCACGCAGGTTTAACAATAATAGCTGACAGACCAGCTGGAGGATGTGATCGCCCTCTTTTATGCCATACAAACGATTAATCACATTGAAATCATCAAGATCAATGGCGATGAGCGCCAATGGTTGCTGATGCTTTTTACTCTCTGCCAAGGATAGCTTGAGCTGTTTTTTTAAATAAGCGCCGCCGCCAACAGGCATAAGCTTGTCAAACAAACGGTGCTCGCGAAAATACCGTTCACGTTTTACCATTTGAGCACTGATAGCAATTTCTTCCTGATGCCAATGATAGATACCAATACTTAATAATATTAAGGCAATCGGTATCGGCATACTTTCAAGCCAGTTGTGCCAGATTAAGGTTGATGGCATACGAATGAACTCATCCATAAAATCCATCGACCAGGAAAAAACAATGGCGCATAAACCAAATGCCAACAACCGCGTTACTCGGCCTGCAGGTCGACTCCGAAGTAATAAGGCCAACCAGAAAAAGGCTAGGATCACCATGCCGCCTTCTGACATAACATCCAACCAGTTCACCTCGCTTATCGGCTTTACGTCACCCCATGCTCGTAAAATGAGGGTCCCGGAAACAATAGCTGTCGCCAAGCCATAAAAATAAGAAGTCTGTAAAAACGGTCGTTTTTTCATTGATTTAAGTGCACTAAATATCAGCTATAAACATTGAATATTGGCGACACTACGCTAAAAAAATGACAGTGTTGTGACATCACATGCAGTCAATTTAGCTCACAAAAAAATGACCATTTCTTCATTTTTTTAATGTTTAAACCGTGCACCAAATATTCATATGACGTTGTTTTTAAAGAATTAAGCTAGGTGGGATAGGCTTATTTCCAACTCAACATTTTTAACTTCGTCATGGTCATTTCAGCTCAAATATACGGTCACCACTGAGCTATCTTATTGTTTTTAAATGCTTTTAAATTTTTCTGTCATCTAACTGTCATTTAGCCTACCTACACTTGCCGCCATCGAACCACTATGACGACAAGGATATTTATGAAAAAGACAAACCTGATGTTAGAGCGACCCAGTTTTAAGTTAAGTCTGATTGCTCTTGGCATAAGTAGTTTTATCAGTAATGGCGTCCACGCTGAGGATGACCTCAATCTGGAAACTGTTCGTGTGATTGGACAGGCAGTACAGATTGACAAAGCACTCACTGAACAACGCAACTCAAATAGTATTGAGAGTGTGGTGCATGCGGATGGCATTGGCCAGTTACCCGATGATAATGCTGCTGAAGCGTTACAGCGTTTACCGGGTGTGTCTGTGGCAAACGATCAGGGTGAAGGACGTTTTGTTACTGTTCGTGGACTGGCTCCTGAACTGAATGCCGTTACTATCAATGGTACTAATGTGCCCTCACCTGAGAGTGATACCCGGGCTGTAGCACTGGATGTTTTGCCGAGTGAGTTGGTGCAATCTCTTTCAGTTGTAAAAACATTAACCCCTGATATGGATGCGAACTCGCTGGGCGGCACCATCAATGTCAGAAGTCTGTCAGCCTTTGATCATGATGGCCTGTTCTATACGCTCTCAACAGAAGGTAGTTTTGATGATAATACTGACCAAATCAGCCCTAAAGGCTCAGGTGCAGTCAGTAATATTTTTAGTATTGGTGATGGGGTCGATAACTTTGGTGTGGCCGCGGCCTTGAGTTGGCAAAAACGGGACTTTGGTTCAGATAATGTTGAAACCGGTGGCGCCTGGGATTTTGATGGTAGTCAACCGCGTCTCGAGGAACTGGAACAACGTGATTACGAGATTTCACGTGAGCGTCTGGGTTTAGGTGTCAATTTTGATTACAAAGCCGACGTCAATACCAGTTACTACCTGCGTACTTTATTCAGTCGTTTTACAGATACGGAAACCCGTAACGCGGCTGGTATTGAATTTGCCGATCCCCTCCTCCCAAATGAATCAGGCGATGACGCTGAAGGTTTCCGTGAATTAAAAGAT
>NZ_DDNT01000019.1:43488-81890 GCF_002341285.1 Methylophaga sp. UBA2513
GATCGTGAAGAGACCCAAGAAATTCAGTCTTATGTATTCGGTGGTGAGAAAACTATCGGTTTATGGAAGATTGATGGTCAGATTGGATATAGCCGTGCCAGTGAAGACACGCCAGGTCATATTGCCGGTGCCAAGTTTGTTGGTGATTTCGATAATGTGAGCTACAGCGGCACCTCAAAACCGAGATTAAATGCCGGATCAGATTATTACAACCCAGCCAGCTTTGAACTTGATGAAGTGGAATGGGAAGAACAAAAAACTACCGATACCGAAAAGAATATCAAAATTGATCTTGCCAGAGACTTTGATATTCAAGGTTACGCTTCGCAATTGAAATTTGGCGGTAAGTTATCACGCCGTGAAAAAGATAATGAAGTTGATGCCTGGGCTTTTGAAGACTTTGGTACCAACGATACCAGTCTTGCTGCCTATAGTGCTGGTAATGTGGATTACAGTCTAAACCGATATGGTCAAGGTATTAGTAGCTCGGCATTGGAGCGTCTTATCGGTCGGTTAGATAAAGCAGGCAATGTGGATACTGAAGAGTCACAAATTAATGACTTTGTGATGAATGAAGATATTAACGCTGCCTATGTCATGAATACCTTAGACCTCGATGACTGGACGATTATCGCCGGCCTTCGTTATGAGGGAACAGAGTTTAAAGCAAAAGGTACAGGTATCAGAGACGGTAACTTTGAAGCTATTTCCAGCAAAAACAGCTACCACAACTGGTTACCAGGATTACATTTACGTTATTACCTTGATGATAAAACTCAGGTTCGTGCCGCATGGACCAATAGTGTTGTCCGCCCAACATTTGAAGCCTTAGCCCCAGGATTTGCCATTGATGGTGATGAAGCAAGCTTTGGTAATCCGGATTTAGATCCGATGACATCAAAAAATCTGGACTTAGGTATCGAACATTACATGGGACGAGCGGGCGCGGTGTCGGCCTATGTGTTCTATAAAGATATCTCTGATTTTGTCTATAACACTGACCTCGGTGGTACAGGTATGTTTACAGCCTTTGATCAGGCAGAAACTTTTGCAAACGGTGAGTCAGCAAAAGTCTATGGTCTTGAGCTGGCCTATACACAAAAGCTGAGTTGGCTACCCGCCCCGTGGAATGGCTTGTTACTGGGGGCAAATGCCACATTCAGTCAATCCGATGCTGAAATTGAAGGTTTAGGACAAAAACGTGATATCGATTTACCAGGTCAATCCAACCAAGTCGCCAACCTGATGGTTGGTTGGGAAAACGACAAGCTCAGCATGCGTTTATCGGCTAACTACAAGTCTTCTTATCTATCAGAAGTCGCAGGTATTGATGATAAAGAACATGATCAATATGTCGACTCACAGCTCTTCCTCGACTTTAGCACCAGCTACTTTGTCACCAAAAATGCCCAGATTACTTTGGAAGCAAAAAATCTTACTGATGAAGAGTATTACGTCTATACCGGCAGCAGTGCTTACAACGCTCAATATGAAGAATATGGGCCAAGCATTAAACTTGGTTTCACATTAACTAACTTCTAAAACATATTGAAATATATAGATAAATAACATGAATAAATTACGATTAAAACCGACCTTATTAGCCTCGTGCCTGATGGCCTTTTTACCGCTATCAGCATTGGCTGATAAGACACTACACGCAGTTGATAATCAACATAACCGCCATATTGAATCAACACAGCTACTTAACAAAACAGTCATAAACGATGCTGACCGTCTTGTTGCTTATACACAAAAAGGCATTGCACTTGAATCTGTAGATGGCAAAACCATGAGCCTGCTTAAAGGTAACTTTGGTAGCGTTGACCATCGTCAGGTAAAGCAAGGCCTGTTATTGGCAAGCGTTGATCTGGATCGACAGCAGGCCATGGTGGCATTGTTTGATAACACTTCACAAGATTGGGTTGCTAGCACCTATCTCCCGCAACCTGATTTTAAAATTGAAAGTGTCTGTCTATATCAAGATGAGGCACAAAATGGGTTCTTGTTTCTGGTTGGTGAGCAGGGACAAGGAGAGCAATGGCTGGTGGCTGATGCCTCCTCTCCCATTGCTCTCCCTCAATTAATTCGCCACATAAGCACGCCACCAGAAAGTGAATACTGCCAGGTTGATGATGCCCTTTCACGTTTCTATATTAACGAAGAAAGCGTTGGCATATGGGCTTATGATGCTCATCCTGAGGCCGACCTCAGCCGCTATCCTGTTGCGCTTGTTGAGCCATTTGGCCAATTAAAAGACAGCGCTGCAGGTATGGCGATTGTGCCAGGTGGTTTATTAGTCCTTGATGCTGAATCATCTAGCTTATCAGTTTATGTAGAACATCAAGAACAATGGCAGCTTGAGACAACCTTTCCATTAAAGCAGTTGATCGAACCTGAAGCCATCAGTGCCAGAATGGATGGCGAAAAGTTAGATATTATTATCAAACACGATATGGGCACGGCTTCTTATACTCTGCCTTGGCCACATAAAAAGACGTCGTCACCAGAAGCGATACCACTTGTTACACCTTTAAAACAAACAGACCCTGTACCCAGTTTAGGTGATGCTGCCGATGATCCTGCTATCTGGGTTAATCAACGTGATCCTGAACAAAGTCTGATATTGGGTACAGATAAGCAAGGTGGTCTGGGCGTCTACGACCTAGATGGTAAAACACAGTCCTTTTTAGCGGTGGGTAGGCTCAACAATGTCGATGTTCGTCACGGCTTTCACTTCAACGGTAAACAAGTTGATTTAGCGGTTGCCAGCAACCGAGATAACAACTCACTTCATGTGTTTGCCATCGATCCCGGCAGCAGAAAAGTCAGCGAAATAGGTGAAGTGACTACCCGTGCACAGGATATTTATGGTCTGTGTATGTATAAAAATAAACAAGGTGATATCTACACCATTGTTAATGATAAAGATGGTCGTTTTTTTCAGTATCTGATGCAGGATAAACACGGCAATATCGCTGGTGAACTAGTACGTGAGTTTAAAGTGGCTACCCAACCTGAAGGCTGTGTAGCAGATGATAAACACGATCGACTATTTATTGGTGAAGAAAACAGAGCGGTCTGGACACTGGATGCCAGAGCTGATGAACCGACTGTGATGACACAGGTCATGCCCGTTGGGGAGCACCTCAAAGAAGATATTGAAGGCATCAGTTTGTATCAGACACAACAGCAGAACTTTTTAGTGATATCCAGTCAAGGTAATAACAGTTATGTGATTTTGGATGCCCTGCCTCCTTTTGACTACCGTGGTGTGTTTCGTATTGGTTTTAATACGGCTACAGGCATTGATGGCGTATCGGAAACAGATGGCCTTGATGTGACTAGCATCAACCTTGGCCAACCATGGCAACAAGGCATGTTGGTTGTGCAAGATGGTCGTAACCGTATGCCTCGGGCAAACCAGAACTTCAAATATGTGCCATGGTCAGCCATTGCTGATCAGTTTGGCCTGACAGACATCAATAAATAAGGAGTCAATCATGGAAACAGCAATGCATGAAATGACCATTTGGGGGCTGGTAAGTGATGCCAGTATGTTAGTCAAAATAGTCATGATAATTCTGGTATTGGCGTCGATGGTGAGCTGGTATCTGATTCTTTGGCGTTCACATGTTCTCAATCGTTTGGAGAAACAAAACAAACAGTTTCAGCAACTATTCAGACAAACAAGTGATATGGCCGCTTTGCCAGCAGCCAAAACGGATGTGACTCTGTATAAAGCGATTCCTGCCATTTTTCAAACTGGCTGGCAAGAGTATGAAAAATATCAACATATCGGCACCATGGCGCAAGATAAAAAAGTAGAAAATATTGAACGCGCCATGTTGGTCAATATCGGTGAGCAGGAAGCTGAGTTAGAAAAAGGGCTTTCTGTCTTAGCAACCATTGGTTCAGTCAGCCCCTATATTGGTTTATTTGGTACTGTATGGGGAATTATGAACTCGTTTATTGGGTTATCTCAGGTAGAACAAGCGACACTAAATACCGTAGCACCGGGCATTGCTGAAGCCCTTATTGCGACCGCTATCGGCTTGTTTGCAGCTATTCCAGCGGTTATTGCCTATAACCAGCTGAGTAAACGCGCTGGTGCTATCAGCACACTTTATTATCATTTCGGAAATGAGTTCATCACACGTTTACAGCGTGTGATGCACCGTGCGCCTTTAGCTAAGGCCGCGTGAGGTTATCATGCTAAGAAAACCAGTTGCTAAACATGCCTTAAAGGCAGAAATGAATGTGGTGCCTTATATCGACGTGATGCTTGTGTTATTGGTCATTTTTATGGTGACGGCTCCCCTTTTGGTACAGGGTGTCAAACTGGAGTTACCTAAAATCGCATCTGAAGCACTCCCCACGGACAGTCAAAAGACCATTTTGACCTTATCCGTCGTGTCTGATGGGAGTTACTATTGGAATGTCGGGCCTGAAGTCGATATTCAATCCCGTTCGGATCAGGCAGTCAGCTTAGATGACATGGTCGAGAAAATAGAACAAATCAAACAACAACACGAGGCGTTATTATTTTTTATCCGTGGTGATAAAAGCACAGACTATGCTTCCGTAGTAAAAGCCATCGCTGCGTTACAAAAAGTCGGCATTGCTGATGTGGGTCTGATTACGGAGTCACCAGATGCCTGAATTAGCAATGCGTCAACACAATTACTTAAGTGAACCATTTTCTGCGTCCAAACTCAACAAATCAGCTTTAGTGGAAGTGGCGGTGTTTCATTTAGCCATAGCTGCTTTATTGCTTCACTCATGGACGCCAGCAGTTCAAATGGAGCCAGCGGTAAAAACAGTCAATATTCAAATGTTTGAACTGCCGAAACAGAAAAAGGTTATTGAAGAAAAAGTGATTGAGAAGACGCCCCCGCCCATTGAGCCTGAGCCTGTTATTGAGCCAGAGCCCCCCGTAAAAAAAGCGGTGGTAGAAAATGATCTTGCATTCAAACGCGTTGAAAAACCGGTAGAGAAAGTCATGCCGAAAAAGCCAGTGCAAAAGAAGGTTGAGAAGGTCATAAAACCCGTTGAGAAAAAACCTGAGAAACCGGTGAGCAAACCGCTGACTCAAGAAAAGCCAATAAAGCCTCCGACGAACAAACCCGTGGTCGCCACCAATACAAGTACGAATTCATCTCAAAAAACACAAATAAGTACGAATAAGGTAGAAACTGACACATTTTCTGTAGAACACTATAAACCGATAGAAAAACAGGCACCCGATTATCCAAGAGGCGCTTTAAGAAAAGGGTTGGAAGGTGATTGCACGGTTCGTTATACCGTTAACACTCAAGGACAGGTTGAATCGCCTGAGGTGATGAATGATTGCCATCCCTTATTCAAACGGCCATCATTAGCCGCCGCTAAGACTTTTCGTTATTCGCCACGAATGGTCAATGGCAAAGCAGTAAAAGTGCCTGATGTCCGTAATACTTTTGAATACCGTATTCACTAATGGAAGATAAACGCATATGACACACCCAACATCATCTGATTTTCATCAACGTCTGGCGTCATACGATGATGAGGTTATTAATCACTCTGAAGAGAAAAACCTGAATTCCATCGCGATGTCACGACGTGATGTATTAAAAGGCAGTTTAAATGCGGCTGCTTTAGGTTTTCTAGGGCTGAATCTTTCCAGTCGTCTAGCCTTCGCTGGCGATCATGCTCTCCCCCCCGTGCCTTATATTGGTTTTCAAGCCATTCAGCCACGCACTGATCCTTTATTCGATCAGGTCGTGGTGGCAGAAGGTTATCAGGCCAAAGCTTTCTTCTCATGGGGCGATCCTGTTGAAACAGGCGCCACGAAATGGAAAGCCGATGCCAGCAATACCTGGCAGGAGCAACTAAAGCAGGCGGGTGACAATCACGATGGTATGCATTTCTTTGCCTTCCCTAACGATAATAACCGTGGCTTGATGGTCATCAACCATGAGTACATTAATCCAACACTTCACCAAAACGGACTGAGCTATAATGACCAAGGCAAACGTATGCTTGATGATGTCAAAAAAGAACAAGCTGCACATGGCGTCAGTGTTATCGAAGTCAAAAAAGATAGCCACGGTGAATGGCAACGTATCTACCCTTCTCTGTATAACCGTCGTATATCAGCATTAACGCCAATGAAGGTCAGCGGTCCTTTAGCGGGTCATGCCTTATTTAAAACGGCTTCAGATCCAAACGCGATGGAAATTATCGGCACGCTAAATAATTGTTCGAATGGTTTCACGCCTTGGGGTACTTATCTGGCATGTGAAGAAAACTGGCATAACTATTTTGTGAATCATGACAAAAAGGATTACCAGTCACGTGTTTCACATAAACGTTATGGCATCTCGACAGGTAAAGAAGATAACTATTATGGCTGGAGCACGATTGATGCCCGTTTCGATGCGACGCCAAATGATGCTTTACCCCATCAAGGCTATGTGAATGAACCTAATCGTTTTGGCTGGGTGGTTGAGATTGATCCCTTTGAGCCACAGAGTAAGCCCATAAAACGCACAGCATTTGGTCGCTTCTGCCGAGAATGTGTCGCGCCTTCCATGGCTGACAATGGTCAGCTGGCCTTTTATTCTGGCGATGATACCCGTGGTGAATATGTGTATAAATTTGTGCCCTCACAACGTTTTGATAAAGCAGATATGCACAAGAATCGCGACATACTGGATGAAGGTACACTCTATGTCGGTCGGTTTAATGATGACGGCACAGGCCGTTGGTTACCATTAATTCATGGCAATGAAGGATTAACCGCTGAAAATGGCTTCCCCAGTCAGGCCGAAGTGCTGGTTAATGCCCGTGCAGCAGCTGATATATTAGGTGCAACGTCAATGGACAGACCTGAGTGGGCCACAGTGAACCCACACAATCTGGATGTTTATATCTCCTTAACCAATAACTATAAACGAGGTAAAGCATTTGAGGTCAATGCGGCTAACCCTCGTCCCGATAACCGTCATGGCCAAATTATTAAAATCATGGAAGATCATGCTGATCCGGCAGCAACCACATTTAACTGGTCATTATTTGTATTGGCTGGTGAAAAACCGGGTTCTACAGACGCCAATGGCAATAAGGTTCCCGATCATTTAGTCGGCAATATTCAAGGGGATATTTTTTCATCGCCTGATGGCTTGGGTTTTGATCGTGATGGACGCTTATGGATTATGACGGACTACGATGATGACGATCCGGTGATGGCTAATATGGGCTGTAACCAAGTCTTATGTGCTAATCCACAAACACAAGAAATCAAACGCTTTTTGGTTGGTCCGAGAGGTTGTGAATTGACCGGGATTACCTGGAGCCCTGATTACAAAGCCATGTGGGTGAATATTCAGCATCCGGGCATAAGCTACCCTGCTTCTGATGGACAAACACGCCCACGCTCAACAACTGTGCTAATCACTAAAAATGATGGCGGTGTAATTGGTACATAGCAACTGAAGAAAAGATGCTTTTAGCATGATAGGTTTTGAATGGCCTATCATGCCTGTTCTCATTCTTAGCCGATCCTTTAGTGTTATTTCCCAATAACTGGGTGAAAAAAAGGTAATGGTCTTACTTCTCTTTTAACAATTGTTTTTTACAGGCTTGTAACTCAGCACGGTGTTCATTACTGACTTGCGGATATTCCATTTTTAATGATTCAAACGTATCAAGAATGATCTGCGAGGTAATTAATCGTGCATTTTTTTTATCGTCTGCCGGAATCACATACCAGGGCGCTTTCTCACTACTGGTCTCAGTTAAACATTTTTCATAAGCCATCATATACTCATCCCAATAGCCTCGTTCATTCATATCGGCTGAGGTGAACTTCCAATTTTTTTCTGGCTTGTCGATCCGTGCAATAAAACGCTTACGCTGTTCTTCTTTAGACAAGTGCAAGAAAAACTTAATTACCCGCGTGCCGTTTTGGAATAAATGATTTTCCAAATCATTAATGGAGTTGTAGCGCTGTTGCCATATCGCCTCATCTTTCAGCAATTTATCGGGCAGGTTTTGACTATGCAGGATCTCAGGATGGACGCGAACCACTAATACCTCTTCATAATAGGAACGGTTAAATATGCCGATACGGCCACGTTCAGGTAAACATTGATTAGTGCGCCATAAAAAATCATGTTGCAGCTCTGAATAGCTGGGATGCTTAAAGCTGAAAACCTGGCAGCCCTGGGGATTAATGCCTGACATAATATGACGAATGGTGCCATCTTTACCGGCTGAGTCCATCGCTTGAAAGATGATTAATACGGAATAACGGTTGGACGCATAAAGTCGCCGTTGTAATTCACTTAACTGCGTCACATGTGATTTTAATTGTTTTTTGTAGTCTTTTTTAGAGTCATAGATAGCATTAATGTCAGTAGGCCATTTTTTCAAGTTCACCTTATCTCCCGCATGAACTCGAAATGTGTCGCTCTCTATTTTCATTGTCGCTATCCCCCGATTAGAACCCTTGTTATTTGTTAGCCTCGGTATCGTAAAGCTTCCTGACTTTGAATGATATCAAACAACGCTGTATCAAAATTCTCTAATCTCGACTACTGATAACGTTTGTGTAAAACGTACCCCCTCTGATAATTAATGTGATCCAATAACATGACCATATCGTCCAGAACACCAACTTGTCTCATATCGCGATAGCGCTCTTCACCCTAACAATATATTCACCATCCAGGCTTAAGTTACCCGGCTTCTAATGGCAAAACATGCTCATGTGCCTCCACGGGTTCTGATTACTAAAAATGATGGCGTGATATAGGTACTTAACAAGACATAGATGGAACGTTCTGACTGAGGTTAAGTCACTATTGATATACGAGAAGAATCATCATAATCGTGTAGTAATACACATAAAGGCTGTAGAATCAGGCAAGTCTCATATTGTTTTTCCTCCTATAGTATTCTCACCTTTAAATCTTTTACTCACGGGAGTTTCATCTATGAAAACTGTTGGTTATGCCGCTCATTCTTCAGATACCCCTCTTGCTCCATTCCATTTTGAACGAAGAGAATTGCGTGATAATGATGTAGCAATGGAAATTCTTTATTGTGGCGTTTGTCACTCTGACTTGCACGTCGCCAGAAATGATTGGGGTGGCTCTTCTTATCCCGTTGTGCCCGGTCATGAAATAGTCGGTCGTGTTACTGCAATTGGTAAAAATGTCACTAAATATAATATCGGTGACAACGTGGCTGTCGGCTGTATGGTGGATAGTTGCCTGGAATGCGATGAATGTCATAATGATCATGAGCAGTATTGCCGTAATACGTTCACACTGACCTATGGCTCACCTGATCGCATTAGCAACGAAATGACGCAAGGTGGTTACGCCAAACACATCGTTGTACGAGAAGAGTTTGTATTACGACTGCCTGAAAATCTGGATTTGGCTAAAGCAGCGCCTCTATTATGTGCCGGAATTACCACCTATTCTCCTCTAAGAGAATGGAATGTCGGTCCAGGCAGTCGTGTTGGCGTAGTTGGCATGGGTGGACTGGGTCATATGGCCATTAAACTTGCCGTAGGTTTAGGGGCAGATGTGACGGTGATTAGTACGTCACCTAAAAAGGAAGTCGATGCCAGAGAACTAGGTGCGCATAACTTTCTGGTATCAAAAGATGAAGACGCCATGGCTGCCGCAGCTTCTGGTTTTGATGTCATTATTGATACTGTTCCCGTCAGCCATGATCTGAATCCATACATTCCTTTATTAGATAATGACGCGACACTGGTTATGGTCGGTCAGATTGGGCCAATTGAAGGACCCAATACAGCACCCATGGTTTTCGGCCGTCGTCGTATTGCCGGCTCATTAATTGGTGGTATAAAAGAAACACAGGAAATGCTGGATTTCTGTGGTCGAATGAATATTTTGCCAGAATGTGAAATGATCAAAATGGATGAAATTAATACAGCATTTGAACGTATGGAACGTTCTGATGTACGGTACCGTTTCGTCATCGATATGGCCTCATTAGAAGCGTAGCTAATCTGGGCAGCCAGTTTCTGGCTGCCCTTTCCATTTTCTGACAACTCATATGAATACAAAACCTTTGGCGCAGTTGCTTAGCCGCTATACCCCACACGATGGTCTGTTTGATTTGCCTATCCCAGGCGTTCGCATATTTCGGGTATCTGAAATTGACGAAGTCGCTGTCAGGGGTATTAGTCAGCCCGGTATCTGCATTATTGCCCAAGGCGCTAAACGCGCCATTATCGGGAGTGATGTATACGAGTACGATGATTCCAGTATGGCCGTTTATTCGACGGAGGTGCCGGTCTCAGCCAAGATTATTCAGGCCAGTGAAGAGGAACCCTACTTGTGTTTGATTATCGATATGGATCAGCAAAAGCTGGCCGAAACGGCACTAAAAGTGTTTCCCTACGGTTTACCTAAAACCGCACACACCAAACCGATTTTTATTGGTCAGGCTAATCCCCATATTATCGAAGCCGCTACACGTTTAATTGGTTTATCAGCACAAACGGAAGTATCCAGCTTGCTGGTACCGTTACTAATGGAAGAAATTTATATCCGTTTGTTACAAAGTCATATCGGCAAACTAGTTGTGCAGATTGCGACCACAGATTCTCATCTGCAAAAAGTCTCCGCTGCCATTTCCTGGTTGCAGGAAAACTTTACAGAACCGATGAAAGTGGACGAACTGGCTGAACGTGTCAATATGAGCATTTCATCGTTTCATCACCATTTTAAATCGATAACGTCAATGAGCCCGTTACAGTTTCAAAAAGAGTTACGTCTTTATGAAGCTAAACATCTGATGCTGTCGAAAATGATGGATGTGAGTACGGCGTGTATGCATGTAGGCTATTCCAGTGTGTCACAATTTAGCCGGGAATACAGTCGTTTTTTTGGCCAACCACCGAGTAAAGATATTCAGCTCCAATCAATGGTCGTCTAGAGCTTAAAGTGTTGTTAGCTTAGTTTCTGAATGAGTTTGTGGGTAAGCATAAAGGGTGGAAAGCACTCACAAGTGGACGACATAAATTTATAGTAAAAAATTGAATGTACTTTTGTGAGTGCTTTCCATCGCGAATGCCTGAGTGTAGTTAAAGTTTGCCAAAGTCACAATATGTGTTTGTTATTAATATGAATTAACACAGATAATCAGAGCCGGAAAATCAGGCTTGCTTTGATACTTCTGACGGACTAAATACGAGTAAACTTGTCTTGTTTTACCGCTATCAGGAATCCCATACCAACCAGCATGACTAACCCCGTTGCCCACAATGCTACGTGATAATTACCATAGTAACTGGCCAGATATCCGGCTGCTGCTGGTGCAATGATCTGTGCAGTACCATAACAAATAGTGAGTCGGGCCATAGCTTTAGCCGGATTCAATGGGAATTTATGACCAATAAAGGTCAGCATCAGACTCACAATTCCAGTGAATGTACCGCCAAATATGGCCGCTGCTATCAAGTTAGTGATCAGCGAATCAGACAATACCGGCATAATGACTGCGACCATCTGTAAGGCATAGGTCAGCAATAAAGTGTTTAACTCTCCAAACTTATTCGCCACTTTATCCCATAAGAAACAGGCTGGTGCTGCAGCAAGACCAAGAATCACCCATATCCAGTCACCCTTACCGCTCAGTTGTGGCATTTCTTCTAGTATCGCGACAATAAACGTGGCACTCACAACGTACCCCACTCCGGCACAGGCATAAGCCAGGATTAGCTTTATCATCCAGCTACGGGGAGGCTCTATAAGTGGCTGGCTCGTTTTATGTTGCGTCAGCTGTGGCTGAGGTATCCAGAACCAGGCAGGAATAAAAAAGAGTATGCCAAACAGCCCCATCACAATCCATTGGCTATCCCATGGCAAAAAATGATTCATTAACACCACGGCTGATCCAGGTATAGCAATGCCAAGTCCCAATCCCATAAAATGCAGCCCTAGTTCTGGCTTAAATTGATGGTGTTTAAGCCAACTGAGCACAAATCCCGATGACAATATGACCCCCGCCGTACCACTGATACCTGCAATAAATCGTAATATTACCCAGCCATACAATTCTGTTGTCATACCCATGGCTATAGTGGATAACACCGCAATCACTAAACACCACTGATAAAAACGAAACTTAAACACAAGGTTATTTGTAAACGAGACTAGAACCACACCCAACAAGTAACCAATATAGTTAAATGTCGCCAGCCAGCCACTATTCACCAGCGATAAGTCTGTCTGGTTCAGCATTAAAGGAAGAAACGGTGTATATGAAAATCGTGCTATGCCCACCGCTAGAATGACTGCACAGATACCCGCTGTAATGACTTTTATTCGTTGAAACTGTATGGCGCTGTCATGATGTGTCATGTTGAGTACTGTCAATCAAAATATGAAGTCGGCATCTTAGCACTAGCCATACATAAGTCACATGCTCATAGGTAAAATACATACGCTGGAAAGCAGCGCTTTCCAGCGTATGAAGATACGATCAGGTCGTCAGCGCTATGGTGCTATAAATACCGCTTTGTAACGATTACTGATAGCAGAACTTCCCACACTTGTAGCGATGAAATGGAATGCATGTAATCCTGATTCCGTTGTTTCAGAAGGTAATCTGACTAAGGCTGTTACAGGGACGATTTTACCTGGCTGTATCGTAATGCCCTGTTCTAAACCATCTACACTGGCTGATGGCAAACCCTCAATGTGATAGTTCACAACGAGTGGCTGATCTGTTTTATTTAGTAGCTTTAAGGTGTATTTATTTTGAATATCACCGTTACTCATTTGGATATATAACGGTCTTCTCTCATGCACCACATTAAACTCGGTGGGTTCAAAGTGGGTAAAGCCATAGCCCACACCCATAATTGAAAAAGCCATAATCAAACTGTAAACAATCACTCGCGGACGTTTCCATAGGCTAACTTCAGCTTTACCTTGATGTAGTTCTTTATGAGATGCGTAACGAATCAGGCCTCTGGGCTCATTGATTTTGTCCATAATGCTGTCACAAGCATCGATACATAAACCACAGGTGATACAGCCCTCTTGCTGACCTTTACGAATATCGATACCCGTCGGACACACTGCCACGCAGAGTTTACAGTCGATACATGAGCCTTTATTGGCATCTTGTGTACCTGAACGGGATAACTTACCCCTGGGTTCCCCACGTACTGCATCATAAGCAGGTAATACAGTTTCCTGGTCATACATCACACCCTGTAAACGCGCATAGGGACACAACCAAAAACACACTTGTTCACGCATAAACCCCGCGAACCAATATGTGAAAAAGGTAAAGATACCCATTGCCACCCAGACTGGTGTGGGCGCTTGAAGAGAGAAGATATCACCCCACAATTGATAGGCATCTGTAAACCAGGCTGAAAACGTAATACCTGTCAGTATGGCAATTGCTAACCAAACACCGTGCTTACCGACTTTTCTGAAGGCTTTAGATGCAGTCCAGGGCTCAGTGTTAAACTTACGCTGTTTTTGTGGTGTTTTGCCTTCAAACTGTCCTTCAATAAAAGTAAATATATCTGTCCAGACTGTTTGGAAACAAAAATAGCCACAAAAGACTCGTCCTGCAATGCTGGTTGCCGCCGCTAACAATATGGCAAAGAACAGCAGTGTTAGCGACAACACCCATATATCTTGTGGATATAGGGTCAAAGCAAATAAATGAAATTGCTGCTCAGGAATGTCCAGCAATACAGCTTGATGACCATCCCAACGTAGATAAGGCCCCAAAAAGTAAATCAACCACACAGACATGCCAAAGTTTTTTAAGGTGCGAAACCGTCCTTTCATGCGCCTGGCAACGACATTCTCACCTTCTCCTGTATGTACCTCCCAGTCGGATAAGGCATCATAAACTTCAACTTTAATAGGTATTTCTGATAGTTTGCTCATCACAGGATCTCCTCTGTGGCTAAATGCTGAAAACGAGGTGTTTTTTTATAGTTATACGATGGTTTTTGAACGAATTAAGCCTGGCCGGTACAAATCCGACAATAAGGTTAACCCTTGTTTTAATGACTCAAAATCACTACTGGCACCAAGCGAAATGCGTACGGCCTGACTATGGCTCCGAGACATGACAAATGCTGTTGAAGGCACAATAGAAACGCCAATTCGGCTCGCTTGTTCAGCAAAATCTAATGCTTTGTAGCCATGAGGCAACTTTAGCCACAGGTGTGGTGAAGCAGGATGTGACCATACATCGCTTTGCTGGAAAATTGACTTGGCTAATGATTGCCTTGTGATATTTTCAGCCTTAATCGCCTGGGTAATCTCATTGATTTTGTGGTGTGTTATCCAATACGAGACAACGGCAGTCATCAGTGGTGGTGCCATTAAATGACTGATTCGCATTTCTTCGGTGAGACCTAATGCATCATTAATATTCGGTGATGCAATATAAGCAACACGTAACGATGGGCTAAGGCATTTAGAGATCGTGGCAACATGCCAAGTGCGATGTCTGGCAAGGTTATATAGCGACGGCAATTTCTCATCGAGAAAATGATAGTAAGGATCGTCTTCGATAATGGTGACGTTGAACTGATCTGCTAACGCTGCTAAAGACTCTCTTCGCTTTACAGACAAGGTCGCCGTGGTGGGATTATCAATATTTGGAATAACATATAAAACATCGATTGATTGTTTTTCGCATTGCAGTTGAAACTGTTCTGGAATGATCCCCTGCTCATCCATGCTGATACCGATGACGTCCAGTTGCAACTGATCTGCCATCGCTCTCAATCCAGGATAAGAAAACTCAGGAGCGGCTATCGTTTTTGCTCCTTTGCGTTTGAGATAGCTTAATAAACAAAACAAAGCACTGTGAGCACCGCTTGAAATCAGAAGTTGATCGCTATTTAGCCCTGTTAGTTTCGGTGACAACCATTGCTGGCCGGCAAGCCGGTCATCCGGATGGCCAGCTGTTTCCTGGTAACACAGGTGGTGTGAGGCAGAAATACCTGACAGACTAAGTTCGCTGATGGCTTCGGCAATGCTCTTCTCGAGATTCAGCTCATTAGGTATAGGCGGGTTGTTCATGCTTAAATCCAGCGTTTTGCCTTCAATAAGCTGTGATGAGTTGTAATGAGAAAAAGTGGTTTGAGCAATAAAACAGCCATTGCCTCTTTGGGTTTCAACTAATCCCCTTCTGGCTGCTTCATTAATGGCTCTTGTTACCGTAGTGAGATCAACAGAAAGTGCGTCAGCCATTTGGCGTTGTGCTGGTAATCTGTCACCCGGTTTGAGAATACGGTTTTTGATGTCTGTTTCTATCGCATCAACAATACCGATGTATTTAACGCGAGCATTTGAATCTATTCTTGCTGACCAGGTGGACATAGCTTTCTCCATTGACGCTAACCGTACAATTTGGAGTAAATGCTATGCCTCACTTATTTTGTATGCAATAAAAACATACAAAACAAGTGTTTGTATGGATTATTATTTTTATATATACCTACAATCAGGACGTTTTAGACAAGAATAACAAGTCTATTTGCGCAAAATTGGGTCTGAACATTATTCCCACATGATATCAGCATTGGCTTTTGCAGCTGCGTCGAACAATTCAATTAATGGCAGAGCACGTTTTGATATAGACACTGGAGGATTGTCATCGTCCTCACTCTCAGTATTGTCTTCATCGCTTAATTTGGCATTGTTCACTGCTTGCTCTAGACGTTGTTTATAGTCATTAACGTCTTCTGCCTGGATAGCACCTGGAACAGTTCCACTATGTCCCATCAGTTTTAATAAATGAACAGCCACATCACCAAACAGGGTGATATCAGCATAAGTTTTTGTTTTAAATGTAACAATCATAAGGACTCCTGCTAGTAGAAATATGAACAAACATCATACGTTGAATCAGGTATCAAGACATTAACAAAGAAAGGTGTGAGTCGATGGATTCAGTTATTGGTAGATATAACGGATTTCATTAGCAGGAAGCGGCGCACAAAAATAGTAGCCCTGCACAGTCACCGCATAGTCGTTATCTCTGAAAAAGGCAAGTTGTTCTTCTGTTTCTACCCCTTCTACGACGACTTCCAGCTTTAATTGTTTAGCCATGGCAATGATGGCTGTCACTATGGCGGCATCGTTCTCATCATTGACCAAATCGTCAATAAAGGATTTATCTATTTTTAAAGCATGTATCGGAAATTTTTTGATGTAGCTTAGTGATGAGTACCCCGTCCCGAAGTCATCGATGAATATTTTTACACCAATATTTTTGAGTTTTTCTAATATGGCAAAACTTTCATTCAGATGATGCATCATCAGGTTTTCTGTGATTTCAACTTCAAGGTATTCAGCTGGGAGCTGATATCGATTCAAACTTGCTTCAATTAGCTCGAAAAGCTTGTTTGGTTTGCCAGTGTGTAGAAACTGCCTTGCGGAGAGGTTGACTGAAATATGCGCAGGAAAACCGGAATCCAGCCATTGTTTTGCTTGTTTACAAGCTTGGTCAATGACCCACTCGCCAATTGAAACAATGAGACCACTTTTTTCAGCGATAGGGATAAAAATGGAAGGTGAAATATCGCCATGCTCGGCATTATGCCAGCGCAGCAATGCTTCAAACCCCACTGTGTCGCCATTCACAATATCAATCTTGGGCTGATAATGTAACTGCAATTCATTGTCAGCAATCGCACGTCGAAGTCGGTTTTCCAGCTCAAAATGATTTTGTACTGAATTATTCATTTCATCACTGAAAAAATGATACTGGTTTTTACCCAATGCCTTTGCATGGCGTAAGGCATTATCCGCGTCGGACAAGGCTTGGTCGACGCTGTCTATCCCTTCGTTGAAGAAAGCGATGCCAATACTGATAGAAACAAAGACTTCATGCTCATCGATCACAAATGGCTGGTGAAAACTACTGATGATCTTTTCAGCAATATTAGCTGCATCAACAGGTTCGTTGATATAGGTCATCAATACGACAAATTCATCACCAGCAAAACGTGTCAAAGTATCGTTTTTACTGAGACTCTCAGGAAGTCGTTTCGCCACCTCAGCGAGAAGTGCATCACCCACCATATGACCGAGTGAATCATTAACGCGTTTAAAATCATCGAGATCGATAAACAGTAATGCTTGTGACACCTTTTTTTGAGCTGCAAGCTTAACTGCCTGCTGGAGTCTATCTGTGAGTAATGCACGGTTAGGTAAGCCGGTTAAGGCATCAAAATGGGCTAAATAATCCAAGTCATGTCTGACTTTTTCTACCTGTTTCAGTTTTTGGGCGTTATCCAACGCAAGCGACAGAGTGTGAGCAAAACTTAAAGCAAACAGTTCATCATTTTTATCAAATTGCTGACCTGACAATTTTTCGCTTAGCAGAATATATCCAAAAGTATGTGCATCACGTCGTATGGACACCATTAATACCGAAGATAGGCTATGAGATCCTTCTTTACATTCAAGGCATAAATCATTCAGTAACTGAGGTGTTTCTGGGAGTGTGTTTTTGTGTAACGTTAAACAGTGATGAAGTATCGACAATTGTTCATCTGTGAAACCAATACCGACTGAATCCGTGATGGAATAATGCTTATCAATCAGCTGTACGGATGCGGAATGGCATTGCACTAACTTAGCTAGCGCGTTGATGCCTTGATATTTTACTTCTGGCTCTGCCGAAATTGTTGCAAGGCAAGCTAATAAGTCTCGAGAACGATCATGCAGCTCTTCCAATCGTTTAGACCAGGAAAGGAGTTGTTGATGTTCTTGCTCAATTTGTTCAAGTGACGTATGAGACTGTGTGAGAAGATGTTGTTTACGACTGGCGATACGTTCAAAAATCGCTGTGCGTGTGATAACCCCGGCAAAGCGTTCCTGATCGAGTACGGGCAATAATTCCTGCCCATTGATATCCAGCATAGCCAGACTTTGTTCTATAGGTGTTTCGGGGGTAACAAAAATAGGCGAGCTGGATTTACAGAGATCGGCAAATATCCAGTTAGGGTGTTTAGAGACTTCTTGTAATGTGACTAAACCACAAAATTTACCGTCTTTGGGATTGTCATTAAAAACAGCAAAAATGGTGTTTTTATCAATTTTTCGGGGTCGTTCTTCATCCAGAACAAACTGAACCAAATCAGTCTGAACACAATCCCTGACAAATAACGTATTCATTTTACTCTTGATAGGTGCACATCAATATCAAGCTCCATATGGAGAACCTCGTCTGAACCTAATAGCGATTTCGTATGGATTAACACAAAATCCATCAGCTGCTCCTTACTGATTCTTCTTAACAATGACTGACGAATGAGAATATCGCCTATCACTTCATCATCTACTTAAATGTGTTCGTAGGGCGTTTTTACCAGAAGATCTAACGCCATTTTCATGGCAATACAGCCAATCGGTGCATCCTTCCCCATCACCAGCATCTCTCTCAGTGGGGGCATTTTATATTCACTAATTCTGGCCGAGATATATGAACCTGACTCTGAACCTAATGGCATCCTTTTCCTCATTTTTATTAGTATCGTTATTAACAAAAGCAATAATGACGATCGACTGCTAAATCGAGCTCAACTATTAAAAAAAGATTTTTTATTAATTGCAAATAATAGTAAAAACCTAAATATCCATAGCATGTCGTACTTCTAAAATGAGAATAACAAAACACATTTAAATGATTGATATGGATTATGAATACTGTATTCACATGACACTAGATCCATACAATTTGATAGCGCAATATAAAATGTGTTCAGTATTATTCAGACATCAGCATTGCTTTGCATCGCGCTTAGCAATCCTGAGTTTTCAGAAGAGTCTACCGTATGAATAGGCTCGCTTTATTAGGAATTACTCCTGAAAATTGAAAATTCTAAATTGATTGTCATAAAACAATAATTGCTCACATCAGATAGTTGAAATCGACTTGAAACAACTTCTCCACAGCCATAATGTCACGTTGATTGGAGATAAAAATAATCAGATGGTCGTCAGGCTCAATCACAAGTGATTTATCTGAAAATAAAACGTGCTCATTTCTTAAAATCGCCGCAACCGAGGCGCTTGCTGGCAATTTTATTTGCTCAATATGACGGCCAACCACTTTCGATGTCGTCAAGTCACCATGTGCTATCACCTCGATGGCTTCAGCCGCCCCGTGTCGAAGTGAATGCACGGTCACGACATCCCCTTTACGAATGTGCGTTAACAAACTGCCTATCGTGATCTGAGCCGGCGAAATAGCTAAATCAATGCTGGTGCCTCTGACCAGTTCCACATGGCTGGCTTTACCAATTATCGAGATGACTTTTCTTGCGCCCATTCGCTTGGCAAGCATAGAAGAAAGAATATTCACTTCATCATCATTCGTCACAGCACAGAACACATCTGTTTTGCTGATATTCTCTTCCTGCAATAGGTTAGCGTCACCCGCATCGCCATACAGAACAACGGACTTCTTCAAGCCCTCGGCAATAAAGCGAGCACGTTTTGGGTCCATTTCAATAATTTTGACCTTATGGTTGGTCTCTATCCGTTTGGCCAGTTGACGCCCTATATTACCGCCGCCGGCAATGAGTATGCGTTCATACGTTTTATAGGCATGACGAAATACTTTGACCAGTTTCGAAATATGCTGAGTGAGTGCTAAAAAGAAAATTTCATCACCGGGTTGCAAAGCCTCTCTGCCTGTTGCTTGAATGGCTTGATTATCTCTGAATATCGCCGCGACACGCATTTTGATATCGGGAAGGATGTCGAGTAATTTACTGATAGGCTTGCCAGCCATGGGGCTTTGTTCACTGACTTCCACCGCCACAAGTTGGGCCATACCATCAAAAAATTCAACAACCTGTAACACTTCAGGCTGTTCAATTAGTCGTTGTATGTAAGCCGTAACCAGTTGTTCTGGACTTATAATGACATCGGTTGCAAAGGCGTCAGGTGAGAATAAGGCGGGATACTCAACATAATCCGAAGCTCTTATTCTTGCCAGCTTTTTAGGTGTTTTGAATAAGGCATTGGCGACCTGACACGCGACCATATTGACTTCATCATTTTGTGTCACCGCAATCAGCATATCGGCATCCTCAATACCCGCCGCGATCAACGTCTCAGGCGAGGATGCATGACCATTCACAGCACGAATATCTAATCGATCCTGAATGCGTTCCAGTAAGTAACTGTCTGTGTCGACGACGGTGACATCATTTCCCTCGTTGACCAAACTCTCAGCAGTCGAACCACCTACCTGACCTGCCCCTAAAATGATAATTTTCATCGGATTTCCTCAACAGCTATCAATGACGCCAATAAGCGGGAATCAACAATATTAATAGTGTGAATATTTCTAATCTTCCGGCTAACATGCCAAACACACTTAACCATTTCACTACATCATTCACGCTGACAAAATTAACCGCCACCTCACCTAGACCTGGCCCCAGTAGATTAATGGTAGCGACCACAGCACCAAATGCACTTTCAAGATCTAAACCGGCTGCCATCATCGCTACTGTCAGAAATAATGAGACAACCACATAAAGCACATAGAAACCCCAGACTGAATACAATACCTCTTCTGAGACTGCCCTCTCACCTTGTTTAACCACAACCACAGCTCGGGGATGTGCTAAATGAAATAATTGTCGTAAGCCCAACTTGGCAAGCAGCATAACTCGCATGACTTTGACACCCCCTGCTGTTGAACCTGCACAACCACCAGTGAATGACAAAATCACCATGATAAGAGGGATATGCAATGGCCAACTGGCAAAAGTAGCCGTCCCAAAACCGGTACTGGTCAGCACGGAAGCAACCTGAAATGCCGCATAGCGTAGTGATTCTAATACCGTGCCATAAGCATGAGAAAGATAAAGGCTGAAAGCAACAAACAGACTAGCCAATAAAAACACTAAACCATAGGTTCTGACTTCAGCATCTTTTACATAGGGTGAAAGCATTTTATTTCTAAAAACAATAAAGTGGACAGCAAAGTTAATGCCGCCTGCCAACATAAATATAATGGCGATTAATTCGATTAACGGGCTGTTATAAAAGCCCAGACTGTCGTCATGTGTCGAAAAGCCACCTGTCGCCACTGTCGTAAAAGCATGACCCACGGCATCGAATAAAGTCATACCGGCAAAATAATAAGCAACACCACATAAGGCCGTCAGGATAAGGTAGATAATCCATAAGGAGCGCGCTGTTTCAGCAATTCTCGGAGTCAGCTTTTCATCTTTAGCGACACCCGATGTTTCTGCCCGGTAGAGCTGCATGCCCCCCACACCCAATAATGGCATGATGGCAACTGCTAAAACGATGATCCCCATCCCACCCAGCCACTGAATTTGTTGTCTGTGATACAAAATAGATGGGGGGTAATGATCCAGGCCGGTAATCACTGTAGCGCCTGTTGTGGTAAAACCAGAGATGGACTCAAACACGGCATCCGTCACATCCAGATGTAATCCAAAAAGAAAAGGCAATGCGCCAACCAGCCCCAGTAGAATCCAAAATAAGGTCACCACCAGGAAACCATCTCTCACCGATAGCTCTTGTCGTTCCTGAGCGTTTGCTCCCCACAGAACTGCACCGATTGCAATCACGGATAGCATGGAAAGTAAAAAGACATTCAGTTCGCCATCCTGATAAAAAAGCGAAACAAGAATGGAAGGCACAAAGTTCAAACTGTAAAACATCAACAATATGCCAAATAACCTCAGTATCGCTCGCCAATGCATGTCTCGATTATCTTTATTGTTGTGAGGGTGTCACAGACGAAAAACAGAGTGTGATAGATAGCTAAATACCGTTAACAAATCGTTTTACCTGTCATAATTGAAAACTTAACGGCATTATGCCGCGCTGATATAAAAAGATTGTAAAAATAATATAAAAACCATGAGCAAAAATGACGCCCCTGCTAACAGTGACTAAGGCCATCTCTCCCATAAAAGGGTATTTACTGGCGACGCTCATCATGACTGGTATCAGTCTTGTCACTGCGTTGCTGACTCCCCTATTTCTTCACACCAGCCTGTTAATGCTGTTTATGGCTGGGATTGTATTTATATCCGCCAAAACGGCTCTCGGCCCCGCCATTTATGCCAGCGCTTTAAGTTTTACGATCTTTAACTTCTTTTTTACTGAGCCTTATTACACACTGGATATCACCCATCGTCATGATGTGGCGACCCTGGTGTTATTTATTTTTGTCAGCTTGATAACCGGAAATTTAGCATCAAAAATGCGGCTGGCGATTGCTGAATCGAAACAAGCACTAGAGAGGCAGCATCGCTTTTTTGCATTCAGCCAGAAAATGACATCAGCTATGAATACAGAGCTTGTATTAAACACACTGCAGCAGGCTATTCAACACTCGTTATCCTCGGCGTTCTACCTGATTGAAAAAACCAGCAAGAACTTGTTTTTACACCATCCACACCTCCATCTTCCTCCGTCAGCCTATTGGAAACAATCTGGGATACCCCAGAAAATAGCGAACTAATAGACGGGGAAGTTATTGCCCTTAGGACAGAGAATAAAACACGAGCACTTATCTACGTGCCATCGCCTTTAACTGAAGAGCAGTCAGCAGCGCTGCAGACTTTTTCGAATCTCGCGGCATTGGCGCTTCAACGCATTTTGCTTGCTGAAGATCTGGAAGCAAGCAGGCGGCTTTCAGAAACAGAACAGTTACGCTCCGCACTATTGTCTTCTGTATCACATGACTTACGGACACCGCTTTCATCTATTATTGGTTCGGCATCGAGTCTGCTTGAGTATCAGGAAAAACTGACAGCTGATGATCAAAAACAGCTGCTTCTCACCGTCCTGGATGAATCACAGCGTCTGGATCGTCATATTCAGAATTTATTAGATATGACACGTTTTGGTCAGGGCAAAGTCACGCTGAATAGAGATTGGGTTGATATCCGAGATATCATTGCGAGCACGCTATACCGACTACGTGATGCATTAGATTCATGCCATTTGAATATCTCAGTGCAAGATAATATTCCCATCATATGGGTACATGGTTTATTAATAGAACAAGCACTTGTCAACATCATTGATAATGCCGCCAGAGTGACACCAGCAGACGGTGACATTGATATTTCCGTTAAACTCACCACAACCAGTCTCGACATTGATATTAGTGATAATGGACCGGGCATTGCAGATCATGAAAAAGTAAAAATATTCGATATGTTTTATAGCGTGACGCATGATGATTCTGAAACCAAAACAGGCACAGGACTTGGTCTGGCGATTTCGAAAGGTATGATTGCTGCTCATGGTGGCAATATTGAGGTAATAGATAATTCATCCGGTGGCACCATCATGCATATCACCTTACCGAAACATCCTGTTGTGTACGGACCTCAAGAATGAGCATGTCATCAAAAAAAATTCTGATTATCGAAGATGAACCACAGATCAGGCAGTTTTTACGAATCAGTCTAGAGGCCCAAACCTATGATGTCTCTTTGGCTGTTACTGCCAAAGAAGCGATTGCCTTCTCTGAGTCGCAGCATTGTGATCTCATTATCCTCGATCTGGGACTACCCGATAGAGATGGTCAGGATGTTATCCGGATATTGAGAAAACAAACTCAAGCTCCGATAATTGTGTTGTCTGTAAGAGCGAGTGAAGATGAAAAAGTCCGAGCACTTGATTCAGGTGCCAATGATTATGTGACAAAACCCTTTGGTATCAGTGAGCTCATGGCCAGAGTACGGGCATTGATACGGATTCATGATAATCAGCCAAGACCCCATGCGATTATCCATGTTGATAATTTAACAGTGAACACGCAAACTCGAGAAGTCTGGTTAGATGACCACAGTATTCACCTATCACGCAAAGAGTTTGCCCTGTTGTATGAGCTGATAGCGACACCAGGTCGGATTCTGACGCATCAACAATTACTCAAGCAAATTTGGGGCGAACATTTTATGACCGAAACCCATTATTTGCGGATTTTAGTGGGGCATCTTCGGCAGAAGTTGAATGACGATCCTATGCAGCCTAAATTTATCATTACCGTTCAGGGTGTTGGTTACCGTTTCAAATTTTAATGCCTTATGTATTGAAGGTCTGCTTCAATACCAATAGCATCAACATCCTAGTGACTCAACGTTCTTATCAGGAAACAAGTATGCTTACCCATTTAGTTAACATCATTTTTCTGCTTTTTTTGCTTAGCAGCGTGAGTGTACAGGCGACAACTTTAACCGTGGATGGTTTAGCAAATAAGAACACGCCTAAGGCAACGGATGTCGCTTTCCATTTAATTGATATGAAAACCGGTAAAACCCTGATTGCTCAGCGTGAAGATCAGTTACAGCCCCCAGCGAGTTTACAAAAGTTAGTCACTGCCCTCGCGGCAAAACTCTATCTGAAAGATGACTTTCGTTTTGTAACACGCCTTGAACGGAATAAAGAGGATGTCATTATACGCTTCAGTGGCGATCCTAACTTTAGCTCAGATGACCTGGATGGATTATTTAAAACCCTGCGAGCAAATCAGTCGGTTATCAAAGGTAATCTATATATTAATGGTGCCGCTTTTGATGATTACGAACGGGCCATCGGGCTTCCATGGGATAACCTTGGTGTTTGTTATAGCGCCCCTTCCAGCAGTATTTCCATTGATAAAAACTGTGCCATGGGCAATTTATATGTCAAACCTGGCGCAAGCAAAGCACAGGTATTATTGTCAGCCAAAAAGCCCATCAATATCGATACCTCATCGCTACAAATCATCAAAACAAACGTTAGTGATGATGATTACTGTCAGATGAAATTACTCGCTGATGAACAGAATCACTATCAAATCGGTGGCTGCATCAATGAAGCATCACTACCTGTGAAGTTGAAGTTTGCTTTACAAAACACCACAGCCTATGCCAAATCTTCTATTGAAGAAGCGTTAAATAAAGCTGGTATACAGTTAAAAGGAAAAATCATTCGCGATGACAACAAAAATGGCGCCGTCATCACGGAACATCAATCAGCACCGCTTGATGCACTTGTCAGACAAATGCTCAAGCGATCAGATAATCTTATTGCTGACAATATTTTAAAAACAATTGGTCATCAGTTTTATAAACAATCTGGTAGCTACGAAAATGGTATTGCGGCACTGCAGCACATACTCAAACAACAGGCGAATATTGATCTCAGCCATGCCATGTTAGTGGATGGTTCTGGTCTGTCCAGAAATAACAGGTTGTCAGCTTCACAACTGATACAAGTGGTGTCTTATATATTCAAACATCCTGAACTCGGCCTGATTAGTGATCTACCCGTGTCAGGTGAGAGTGGCACACTGGCCTTCAGAAGCAGTGTGAATAAACCGCCCTTAAAAGGTCAGATACAAGCCAAGACCGGTACGCTCTATGGTACATACAATTTAGCGGGTAAGATTCGCACAAAAAGTAACCGGGACTTGCTATTCGTTCAAATCGTCACTAATTTTCACCCTGCGGATGAAAAACAGTCACGCTGGCCCGTGATGAAATTTGAAAAGTCGTTGTATGAGTCGATTTATCAACGTTTCTAACCGTGAGGCCTCTCGCAATTTAAGGTCGAAATAGGTAGAATTTTCGGCTTCTTATCACGTCAAATTCTTGGAAGATTAACCATGGCTCAGTACGTATACAGTATGAATCGGGTGGGCAAAATTGTTCCGCCAAAACGAGAAATACTTAAAGATATTTCTTTATCCTTTTTCCCTGGCGCAAAAATCGGGGTGCTTGGCCTGAACGGTTCAGGTAAATCAAGTCTGCTTCGTATTATGGCGGGCATCGATCAAGATTACATTGGTGAAGCACGTCCAATGCCTGACTTGAATATCGGTTACTTACCTCAGGAACCCGAACTGGATGACAGCAAAACCGTGCGCGAAGTAGTTGAGGAAGCCGTCTCCGATGTGAAAGGTGCGCTCGATGAACTTGATGCTATTTATGCTGCTTATGCCGATCCTGATGCCGACTTTGATGCCTTAGCCAAGAAACAGGCTGAATTAGAAAATCTGATTCAGGCAAAAGATGGGCATAATCTTGAAAATGCTTTGGAACGTGCAGCTGACGCCTTACGTCTCCCAGCATGGGAGACACCTGTTTCAGTCTTATCCGGTGGTGAACGTCGTCGCGTTGCCTTATGTCGATTATTGCTCGACCATCCTGATATGCTACTTCTTGATGAGCCAACCAACCATTTAGATGCGGAATCCATTGCCTGGATTGAGCGGTTCTTACAGGAATACCCTGGCACCGTGGTCGCCATCACCCATGATCGCTACTTCCTGGATAATGCAGCAGGCTGGATTTTGGAGCTTGATCGTGGTCGTGGCATTCCATATGAAGGCAACTACTCTTCATGGTTGGAGCAAAAAGACCAGCGCTTGCAACAAGAAGCTAAAGAAGAAGCGTCTCACCAAAAAGCCATTAAGGCAGAACTGGAATGGGTGAAACAAGGGGCAAAAGGTCGTCAGACTAAATCAAAAGCCCGTCTGAAATCATTTGAAGAAATGAATTCACGTGAATTCCAGAAACGCAATGAAACACAGGAAATTTATATTCCACCCGGTCCACGCCTGGGTGATAAAGTCATTGAACTCAACAACGTGACAAAATCTTACGGTGAGAAGCTGCTCTTTGAAAACCTGAGCTTATCGATTCCAGCAGGTGCCATTGTCGGTATTATCGGTCCTAACGGGGCGGGTAAATCGACCCTCTTCCGCATGATTTCTGGTGAAGAACAACCTGACTCTGGAGAAATCGAAATTGGCAGTACTGTTGAGTTAGCGTATGTGAATCAGTCACGTGAGCTGGATGGTAAAAAAACCGTGTTTGAAGAGATTTCTGATGGTGCTGATGTGATTACCGTCGGAAATTATCAAACACCCTCTCGCGCTTACTGCGGCCGTTTCAACTTCAAAGGCTCAGATCAGCAGAAGTTTGTTAAAGATTTATCGGGTGGTGAACGTAACCGCCTGCATATGGCAAAACTGCTTAAGTCTGGTGGTAATGTGTTATTACTTGACGAACCCACCAATGATCTCGATGTAGAAACACTTCGTGCCTTAGAGGAAGCTATTCTTGCATTCCCAGGTTCTGCCGTCGTGATATCGCATGATCGTTGGTTCCTTGACAGAATATGTACACACATCATTGCCTATGAGGGTGACTCTTCCGTTGTCTTCTTTGAGGGGAACTATAGTGAGTATGCTGAGGATTATGCGAAACGTTTTGGCAAAGACCATCAACCTGAACGTATCAAGTATCGTCGCATTGGTTAATGTATCAGGCTGCCTGTTCTCACAGGCAGCCAATCTTTCTTTGTACCAGTCAACACTGAATCTTTTTTCATCTTTCGCGTGTCTATGTGTCGATGAGTAATATGTTGTGATAGATCAACCATGAAAAACGCACAAAAAGCCCGCTTAAAACTTCGTTGCCCGATTACCCTGGGTCGTCAACATGAAATCAATGTGCCATCAGGCTGGTTCGAACTGGTTTTTAATCTCTGTGCCGCTATCGAGGATGTGGCTCAAGACATCAATAAAAAACACCGACAACGCATGTTTCTACCAAGAATAGTCTTCATCGAGGAGCATCAAGGTAAAATTCTATGTGATGTCATCAATGGCACTCGTGATATCAATCACATCATCAAACAAGCACAAATGCGGTCAACTAAATGCTGCATGATTTGCGGTGACGAAGGGTCACAATTCCGTTTGGGTAGAACGCTGGTCACGCGATGTGAAAAGCATCGTTCATATGAGAAGTACTATTAATTATTCCGGTGTTCCAGACAGTTTTCATAAACGGCTTTCTCAATCTGCTCTTCTGACTGCGATTCAGGGAAAGTAAAAGCCAGGTTTATCGCCAGTTCAATCTTTCTCAAAAACGCCGTATGCTTAAACTCGGAGGGCGTTGCCTGTTGCATCTCTGCTTTCGTTTTACCCTCTAATCGTTGAGCGAAATAGTCTCCGGTTAAACTTGAAATTTGCAGACACTCTTTATGAGCTTCATCTTCAGCCATGACCAGGGGGGCAAACCATACAGCTAGTAACATCAGCGCGACGTTCAATTTCATCATATCCTCACATTAAGTGACTTATCACCCTCATTGAGACTAAAAAGAAATGATTTAATTTCTTCACACAAATTTTTAGTCAGATACCCGATAATAACAGTCCAAAAAAAAGAAGGAAAAGCATGAAAGCGTTACTCATTATTGCTCATGGCAGCCGTCGACAAGCATCAAATGATGAAGTCAAGAAGATTGCTACACAAATAAGAGAACACGGACAACATGACTTTGATATTGTCGAATCTGCTTTTTTGGAGTTGGCTTCTCCCCTTATCCCTGAGGGTATAGAACACTGTGTCAAATCAGGCGCTAAACAGATTGTTGTTTCACCTTATTTTCTAAACTCGGGCAAACATGTCACGGAAGACATTCCAGAGATCATTGCAGAAGTCAAAGTGGCGCACCCAGACATCATTATTGAGGTCACACCACACGTAGGCTCCTCATCTATTATGCTTGATCTGATATTAAAAACAGCATCAGGCTCATAACACGGTTCAATAAAGTCTGCATCGAGTCGATAAACTGCTTAATAATTGACTCGAGACGCACATGTCACACCGCTATTTGTATCTGATCATTTTTTTATTATCGTCATCGATATCATTCGCCGAAGACAGACCTAACTGGCGTGCCAGCAATATTCAGTTTTTATATGGCAATCAATATGAATTGGGCCCCTCATCAAGAGAGTCAATAACAATTGAACATGCGTCATCGTGGCAGTTCGGAGAGAGTTATTTTTTCACCAATGTCTTTAATCGTTCTGATACAAGTACTGAGTTCTATGCAGAGTTTTATCCCCGTCTTAACTGGAAGGCCCTAACAGCACAGCCACTCCCTTTCACTCTATTGGATGATATCTCTATTGTTGCTGGTATCAATGCAGGTAATTTACCCAAATCAGACCCGTTCAAGGCTTATCTGCTGGGTGCCGGAGTCAAGTTTAAAACGTCTGTATTTGACTATCTCAAATTAGATGTTATGGCTTTTAAGGCTGATCATCTTGAAACCACTGGCATACAAGTTTCTCCAATTTGGGGAATGACTTTTGATATTGCTCAACATCGCTTTTTGTTTAAAGGCTTTATTGACTGGCAAAGTGCAGAAGCGACAGGCGGGCATGCCAGTCTGTTGGCTCAACCTCAACTACTCATTGATGTCGGTCATTACTGGCAACATGACAAACAATTCTATGCAGGTATCGAGTATTCGTACTGGTACAATAAATTCGGACTGGATGGTGTGCTTGAGTCTGTTCCACAAGTTATGTTCTTACTTCCCTTCTAAGCTAAGGCAGAAAATGAAACAACTTTATGCTTGGATATACGTCTATCGCAGTTACCTATTAATTTTACTGATAGGTAGCATGGCCACTGCGTATTTAATGCTGCAAGAAATGCATGAAATTGATGTGCAAAGAGAACAAATCGCCAGTGCCTTTATCGCAAAACACGCCTCAGCATTACAAAGTACGTTATCAGAACGTTTATCGAGCCTGGAATCCTTAAACGCATTTGTGATTGAAAATGCACACTATAATCTGCAAGTGAAAGAAGATGAGCAACAATTCCAAAAGCGCTTCGATCTTTTTGCTAATCAGCTCCATGAGTCCATAGACGGATTTTTGAGCTTACAACTGGCACCACAAGGTGTTATTCGTTATTTAACTGGGCCTGAAAATAACAAAAAAGCACTAGGCTATGATTTATTCAAAGATGATGCTCGGAGAGAGCAGATCATCAGTGCGATTTATTTATACGAACAAGTCATAACAGGACCAATAAACCTGATTCAAGGCGGTAGCGCTATCATCGCCCGCAAGGCCATCTTTAGTAAATTATCGCCAAATTCATCCTCCGATAGGCTTGTTGATCATCACCTGTTAGCTGACACAAACCTTAAACCAAGGAATGATTTTTGGGGCTTGGCAACGATTCTTTTTACAACGGAAAGCTTACTCAATGAAGCGGGCTTACTCGACTCAGACATGAATGGCTTTGAATTGGCGTTAAAAGGCAGGCATGGCTTGGGTGAAGATGGCGAAGTATTCTGGGGACAAGCGGCTATTTTTGATAAGCCCGATCATATATCGCCTATCCATTTTCGTTCCGGTAGTTGGCTGCTTGCAGTCAAAAATACCAGCACTTACCCCATTGCTAGAGTGCTTAACTTTGCTGCACTTGGCACGCTATTGACGATTACCTTACTTGTGGCGGTATACATGCGGCAAAGAAATCGCTCCGCCAAACAACGTGAAACAGCTAAAGATGCTTTTTTAGCCATGGTAAGTCATGAGCTTCGTTCACCGTTAAATGGTGTTATCGGTTTGACGAGTTTGTTAAATAAAACAGCGTTAGATACAGAACAACGTCAACTGGTTGAATCATTATCAATCAGCTCCAAACAACTCTCCTCTATCATTGGCGACATACTGGACTTTTCAAAAATATCAGCCGGGAAGTTAGAGCTTGACTATCAAGCCGTTAATCTAGCCAGCACTATTGAGGATTGTGTACGTATTACTACCCCACTGGCCGAGCAAAAAGATTTACCTATTACGGTGAATATCGCACCGGTTCTTATGGAACAACTCATCATGACCGATGAGATCCGTCTGAAACAGATTGTTCTTAATTTGCTCAACAATGCTGTCAAGTTTACTCAATCAGGAAGTATTAAAGTCGATATCGATGCTATTGAAAATTTTGGACAGCAACGGTTAATCATAAAAGTCACGGATACTGGCGTAGGGATGAGTGCTAAACAGATGACAGGGTTATTTGAACACTTCAATCAACTGGACCAGACGACAAACCGTAAATATGGCGGAACAGGCTTAGGACTGGCTATATCTAAAAGTCTAGCCGTGTTGATGGACGGTGATATTCATGTGCAAAGCAGCATCAATAAAGGCTCCTCTTTCACGCTCGATTTACCCCTATCGTTGGTAGAAAAAAACCAGACAGAGAGTGAAACGCCCCATCTTGCTATTGAAAACAAAATTTCTCAGCTATCTATTCTTGTCGTTGACGATCTTGAAATGAACCGCTTTATGATGCAAATGATTATCAAAAAACTGGGTGGGGATGCCGCATTAGCAGAAAACGGGATTGAAGCCATTAATCTGCAAAATGAACATCACTACGATCTCATCTTTATGGATTGGCAGATGCCGGATTGTGATGGTGTTGAAGCGACCAAACGCATCAGAAAACACTTCAACAATAATAATCCCTGGATTGTGGCACTAACTGCTAATGCTTCAACGACAGATAAGCAAGAAGCAATTGAGTCGGGCATGAATGATTATCTTCTTAAACCGGTCAGTGTAGAAGATATACAGCAGGCATTTGAACGTTATTTTGCTCTAGCCGATACAGAATAAAGCGAACAATGTTACATTTAAGTTCAACAATAATTAAAAAATAATATAACCATCATTTAACACAACAATAATGTCATATAGGTAACAATATGGAGAGAGAAACCACACACGCACTATGGGACCGTGAAGGTGCTTACAACAGATTACTGAATGATGAAGCCCTACTACAAAAGATGATGCAGATGTTTTTAGATAATGTTGAAAAAGCGATGTCTGTACTGGAGTCGGCACTATCACAGAAAGACTTCGTATCCATAAAAGCCCATGCACACAAATTAAAAGGCAGTGCAGCTGCAGTAGGTGCTTTAAGAGTTGTAGATGATTGTATTGCCATTGAAGAAGCTGCTAATGCGACTGATATCGAAAGAATTGAAAGTGAGATGTCATTGTTAAAGAACGATATATCAGATATCCAGTTGACCATGACTGATTACCTCAACCACAATACCACCTAGATATATAACCATCTTGTAACTGACAACCACAAGGTCTAATTGATGAAAGTCTTAATTGCTGATGATGATGAAGTGAGTCGTCTCACACTCTCTTCCCTACTTAAAGGTTATGGCTGTGAGTTACACGTTACCAAAGACGGTCACGAGGCCATGGCTGTCATCAATCAAACTGAAGCACCTGAATTAATCTTTCTCGACTGGAATATGCCAGGTATTAATGGCGTTGAGATTACCAGCCTAATTCGTCAAAACCTGATCGACTCTCCTCCTTACGTTATTATTGTTTCTTCAAACAATAAAAAAGAACAGATTATTGAAGCCTTGGCTGCAGGCGCGGATGACTTTATCACCAAACCCATCGATGGCCTCTTTTTAAAAGCAAAATATGCTGTAGCCGAGCGCATTCTGCGAGTGCAGGATCGCTTAATCAATACAAACAAAATGCTTGAAAAACTTGCGTATTATGATGAACTAACCGGTGTAATGAACCGTCGTGCTGGCTTCGTTGCTGTAGATATTGAGATAGAACGGTGTATTAGAAAGAACGAATTTCTGGCAGTGGCTTTACTTGATATTGATCATTTCAAACACATTAACGACTACTTCGGCCACCCGGAAGGCGATAAAGTGCTTAAACAATTAAGTAAACACGTTCAACAAACTTTACGTCCATATGATGTATTGTGTCGCTATGGTGGAGAAGAGTTTCTTATCGCTGCCTGTTTAAAGAAACGTGATGAAAGTGAGCTGCTTTTTGAACGAATCCGATCTACTGTTGAAAAGATGGATATGGAATTCAATCAAGCTATCGATGTGACAACGAGCATTGGCGTTTGTATTCACCAGCCAAGTCAGCACTCTAAGGTTGCTAATCTTATTAAACAAGCAGACGAAGCCCTTTATGAGGCGAAAGGCGCTGGGCGTAATAAGATTGTTACCGTTCAGAATTAATCAATCCAGAGGGCGAGTTGCTCTGCAATCTTTTTATAACCGATGGCATTAGGATGAATCGGATCCGATTTCCATTCTATTTCAGCTTCAACCTTTGCGATGATGCTGTCTTCAATGGCAACGCCCTTAGCTTCAGCTACACGTTGGTAGACTGGTGAAGCTTGCATCAATAACCCCGGTTTAGGCACCGAGACTAAAAGTACATCAGCACCACTTTGCTGGATGAGATCAACCATCTTGCCCAGGTTTGATTCCAGTTCGCCTACATTCAGCTTTCTCAATAAGTCATTGCCACCATGACATAAAATCACCAGTTGAGGATGATGTTTATTTAACAATTCAGGCAATCGCTCCAGTGCCTTCTCACTTATCTCACCGGGCACACCAGCGTTAATAACGGTTCGACCAGTAAGCTTTGCAAGTTGAGCAGGATAACTTTGTTCAGGGTTAGCGCCAGTGCCAAACGTCAGGCTATCACCAAACGCTAATATGACAGCGGAATCGGTGAGTTCAAATTTCTGTTTTTCATCTGAACAAGCTTGAAGGAATACAAGCGCGATGATTAATAAAAGAAATGTCCATTTTCTATTTATCTGTCTCATACTCTTAAGCTGCCACTGTAGGAAATAAGCGTCTAAAATTCTGACTGGTGACAGCAGCAATATTTTCAACCGTATCACCACGTAACTCAGCTAAAAACTCGGCCACATGTTTTACAAAAACCGGCTTATTGGTTTTCCCGCGGTGTGGCACTGGTGCCAGATACGGTGCGTCAGTCTCTATCAATACTCTGTCTAATGGCAATTTTTTAGCGACTTCCTGTAACTCTTTCGCACTTTTAAAGGTCACAATGCCTGATAGCGAAATATAAAAGCCAATATCCAGTGCTCGCTGAGCCGTTTCCCAATTTTCAGTGAAACAGTGAATAATGCCGCCGGCATCTCGTGCATTCTCATTTTCAAGTATTGTCATCGTATCTTCGCGTGCTTCACGCGTGTGAATGATTAAGGGTTTCTTCGTTTGTTTACCCGCTTCAATATGCACACGAAAACGATCACGTTGCCAGGCAAGATCACCTTCACTACGAAAATAGTCGAGACCGGTTTCACCGATAGCAATAACTTTAGGATGATTAGCTTCTACTACCAATGATTCCACAGAATATTGCTCATCTGCTTCTACATTAGGATGAATGCCTACACTGGCACTGACATTAGGGTAACGATCAGCAATGTTTTTTACATCCAGCGAGCTTTTTTTATCGATAGCGATACAGAGAATATGATCTATTCCCTGACTTTCTGCCTCGGAAACCATAGCATCTATGCCGCCCTCTTCATCGGCAAGCAAATTTAGGTGACAATGTGAATCTATATACATAAACAATAACAACTTGAAATAGGGGAATGGAAGCCGTTAAGAATAGGCTTACATGGTATAAGTGGCTTTATCTGATTTAAGCTTATCGACTAAATAGTTTTCAATCTTACCTCTGACAACAGCAGCACTGCCGTCAATATCACTGAAATGGACACCAATACCGGCTGCCTGATTACCTTGAGCACCACGTGGTGTTATCCAGACGATAGTTCCCGCCACCGGTAACTTTTCTGCCTCATCCATCAGTGACAAAAGAATAAATACCTCTTCACCGAGCTGATAGCTTTTGGTTGTGGGAATAAACAAACCACCATTTTTTACATAAGGCATATAAGAGTGATACAGCATATTCTGATCGGTAATTTTCAGTGACAAAATGCCTTTTCTTGGATTAGAAGCCATTGTATTACCTGTTTATTGTGGATGCTGCTGAATCTGACGTGCATGTTGCATAATCGACACCATCAAATCTTCTAAGAGTAAGGTTTTATTTAGGTTATTCTGAGAGGATAGTAACTTCATTGTATGGATGATGCAATCTGAAATAGCCCAATAATGCTTGAGGAGATGGGATTCTAGCTGCTCTTTTCCATCTAACAGTGAAGCCAGTTTGGTTTGTATCATGGCTTGTAATTGATGTAACACAGAAATCAGATCAAACGCTTGCCACTGAGAGGCAAGTTGCACAGGATTGGCTTCAGCACGCATTAATGCTGCCATACCTCGAAAAACCTGTTTGCTCTGCTCAATCCCTTCTTCACCTATATCTAGTGCAGCTACTGGCCCACCATTAGCCAGTTTCAGCACAGTTTCAATCTCCTGCTGATTCCAGTCGGATTGGCTCTGTAACCATTCAGCAGCCAGAGCATATTCTGGTCGTGAGATAGTAATCGTTTGACAACGGCTTTTTATCGTTATTGGAAGTCTGTGGAGCGAGCTGGCCACCAGAATTAGGATGGTATTATCCTGCGGTTCCTCAAGCAGCTTTAACAAACTGTTAAAAGCATTGGTATTCATATGATCTGCTTGCTGGATAATAACAGTTTTAGCTGGAGAAACCTTAGGCATTAAGGACTGTAAATCTTTCAGCTGCCGGATTTGATCGACTTTTATCTGCTTACCGGCCTCCTCTGGCTTTAGAACAGTATGATCTGGATGACTTTCTGCTGAAAATAACTGACAGCTATGACAAGTATTGCAGCTCTCAAAGTCCTCCGTCGGATTTAGACATAACAGACTTTTAGTCAGCTTGTTGGCAAGCACATCATTGTCTAGTCCATAGATTCCGTTTAGCAAAAGAGCATGAGGCATTCGTTTAGACTGATAAAGTGAAACAATATGTTGCCAAGCAAGCTGATGCCAGGGATATAGCTCTGTTTTCATACTTTTTTCAGTAATTTATCAAGTATGTTAGAAACTTGCTGTTCAATAGCCGTAATAGACTTCTCTGCATCGATAATCTGAATACGTTCAGGCTCAGCGGCTGCACGTTCAAGATAACAATGACGAATTTTCTCAAAAAAGTCAGTTTTTTCTTGCTCAAACCGATCTTTCTGCAATAATCGCTGGTTAACACGTTGTTGCCCCACTTCGACAGGCAAATCAAAGAGTAATGTTAAATCGGTTTTCAGACCTGCCAGCGTCCACTCAGACAAAGCGGCAATGCGTTCTTCATGAATACCGCGTCCCGCCCCCTGATATGCAAACGTTGCATCAACAAAGCGGTCACATACGACCCACTTTCCTTCTGATAAAGCAGGAAGAATGACCTGATTAATATGCTGAGCACGTGCAGCAAACATAAGTAATAATTCTGTATCATCACTCATCCGCTCTTCTCGTGGTTTGAGTAATAACTCACGAATTTCTTCAGCCAGTGGTGTACCACCGGGTTCGCGTGTGACGACGACAGTTTGATTGAACCGCTCTAAATAGGTTTTGATAAACTGGATTTGCGTTGACTTGCCAGCACCTTCAATACCTTCAATACTGATAAATTTACCGATCATTGTTTATTCAATTGATACTTTCTTACCGCTTTATTGTGGTCGGCCAGATTGGATGAAAAGATATGTCTGCCATCTATACCCGTTGCTACAAAGTATAAGCTGTTACCTTTAGCTGGATGAAGTGCAGCGTTGATTGATTCTCTACTTGGTAAACAAATAGGGGTCGGTGGTAAACCACTACGTGTGTATGTATTGTAAGGAGTGTCAGTTCTCAGATCTTTCTTACGTAAATTACCATCAAAGTTTTTTCTGATGCCATAAATCACAGTTGGATCTGTTTGTAGCCGCATGCCTTTTTCTAGTCTGCGCACAAATACACCAGCAATTTCTGGTCGCTCATCAGCCACGGCGGTTTCTTTTTCGATAATAGACGCCATGATCAACACCTCATAAGGTGATTCATATGGAAGGTCCTTAGCACGATATTCCCATGCTTGTTTTAAGACCGTCTGCATCTGTTCGTATGCACGTTTCAAAAATTCAATATCGGTGGTACCAGTAGGAAAATGATATGTTTCAGGAAGAAACCAGCCCTCTCCTTCTTCATCTGGTTTGCCTAAGGCTTTCATAACCTCACTTAGTTCCGCCTTTTCTATGGTGTGTTTGATTTTTGGATGAGCGGCTACTACATCAATAAGTGACTGTGCAGTCATTCCCTCGACGATGGTCAGTGAGTTCATTATCACTTTGCCAGAAACAAGTTTATTCATGACTTCTGGCAAGGTATCACTCGGGGACAACTCATATTCACCTGCTTTAATTTTGCTGGCTAAGTCATTGACTCTTCCATAAATTCGCAAGTGTATCGGCGTGATTGAAGTAATATTTTGCTCGTATAATTGCTGACTGACACGCTTAAGATTACTACCTGGTTCGACAACAAATGCTACCGGCTCAGCAATGGAAAGCGGTGTGGTCATAAAACGGTTGTATTGGATAACAATATAGGTACAGATGACAGCAGCTAACAACGCCGGCATGAGAGTTTTTAATAAAATCGTATTCTTCATATCAATTATCAGTAGTGCTCAATGCCTTTTGCAAACGTTGTGTTATAGCGCCGTGAAACCATGTTTTGTTGGTTCCGCTCAGTGCAGTGACTGGCCATATGTTAATCAGACTGTTTGTGAGGAAGACTTCATCCGCCTGGTACAAATCATCCATGTTTAAGGTCGTTATTTCAGTGGGTATATTTAAAACTGAGGCAAGTTCTATTACTCGCTGACGCATAATCCCTTCTATCCCGCTCTCATTCAGATTCGGTGTCAATAAATGTTCATCTTTGACCAGAAACAGATTACTCATTGTCCCTTCAACAA
Organism: Methylophaga sp. UBA2513; assembly: GCF_002341285.1. Taxonomy (NCBI): domain Bacteria; kingdom Pseudomonadati; phylum Pseudomonadota; class Gammaproteobacteria; order Thiotrichales; family Piscirickettsiaceae; genus Methylophaga; species Methylophaga sp. UBA2513. Next base: position 81,136 of record NZ_DDNT01000019.1, read on the forward strand.
GCCGGTCTTGGTAGTCTAACATCAAGCCTTCTGCAATCGCGTCAGTAGACCATTCATTACGCGCTAGCACTTGTTCAAGACGGTTCAGATGCTTTATGCCAGCCAATAGTGGATTCGAAGAAAGTCGTATTGAACAGAGTTGAACTGTGACGCCTTCGGAATAATGAGTGGGATAGTCTGGTAAAGGATGACTGGCAATAATACGTTGGGGCAATGCATCCAGAGGCGGTTTATAGCCGCGCCCACCGCTACCACGAGTAATCATGATTTTTATCACAGCATCTTGTGCTGTCTGCGCACAAAGTGTGACTAACTCATGCTGAAGTAACGCTAAATCAGTGAAGTCGATTTGTAAGCGACTGCACCCACGAAGTAATCGTTCAATATGGGCATCGAGGTATTCTAGTTTTCCATGTCGAAAAGGGATAGTTTCAAACAGACCGTCGCCGTATTGAAGGCCACGGTCTGCTACTGAAAGCGTTGTTGCCGGTTGACCATTTATCAGAATCACCGGTTCACTCAGCTTAACTTAACTTTTTGAATATTACAGTACCGTTCGTACCGCCAAAACCAAATGAGTTAGACATGGCGACATCAATTTTCATTTGTCGTGCAGTGTTAGGCACATAATCAAGGTCACAACTTTCATCCTGATTATCAAGGTTAATTGTTGGTGGTGCGACTTGGTCACGTATTGCAAGTAAGCTAAATACCGCTTCTACGCCACCTGCAGCACCCAATAGGTGGCCAATCAT
>NZ_DDNT01000019.1:82010-90406 GCF_002341285.1 Methylophaga sp. UBA2513
CCCAATAGGTGGCCAATCATCGATTTAGTTGAACTTATCGCTACGTTGTTTGCCGCATCACCTAATGCTTTTTTGATGGCTTGTGTCTCAGCGGCATCACCTGCAGGAGTCGATGTGCCATGTGCATTGATATAATCGATTGCTTCAGGATTTAAACCTGCATCCTTGATCGCATTGACCATACAGCGTGCAGCGCCTTCTCCGCCTTCAGAAGGTGATGTCATATGATAAGCGTCACTGCTCATGCCTGAACCAACAAGTTCAGCATAGATAGTGGCACCACGCTTCACTGCATGTTCATACTCTTCCAGGACAATGACACCCGCACCATCACCTAATACAAAACCATCACGGTCTTTATCCCACGGACGACTAGCCGCTGCAGGATCATCATTTCGCGTTGACAATGCACGTGCTGCGGCGAAGCCACCAAGACCGGTTTTCGATGTGGCCATTTCTGCGCCACCGGCAATCATGACATCCGCATCACCATATTGAATCATGCGTCCCGCAGCAGAGATACAGTGTGTACCCGTTGAGCAAGCTGTTACGATAGCCGTATTAGGCCCTTTCATTCCATACATGATGGATAAATTGCCCGATATCATATTAATGATATTACTCGGTACAAAGAAAGGTGAGATTTTACGAGGTCCACCATTCAAATAACTGTCGTAACCTGCTTCGATACCGGGTAAGCCGCCAATACCTGAACCAATAGCAACACCAATTCTTTCTGCATTTTCATCGGTAATAACCAGTCCAGCGTCTTCAATAGCTTCTTTGGCTGCTGCGATACCGTAATGAATGAAGGTATCCATTTTTTTGGCGTCTTTTTTAGGAATGACTGATGTGACGTCAAAATTTTTCACGCTCGCACCAAAGCGAACAGTAAAATCTGAAACATCAAACAACGTTAGCGGTGCTACACCACTTTTTCCTGCAACAATATTTTCCCAGCTTTCTTTTACTGTCAGCCCGACTGGCGTGACAGCTCCAAGACCAGTAACGACAACGCGTCTTTTCGACATCAGGTTTTCCCCTTAAACCTACAGGTATACATGACATAGCCGCCTAGCATGTTCTCACACACTAGACGGCTATCATAAGCGCTTTTAATTATATTAAGACTGATGTGCGTTAATATAAGAAACGGCTTCTTTAACTGTAGTGATTTTCTCAGCTTCTTCGTCTGGGATTTCACATTCGAAAGCTTCTTCCAAAGCCATAACCAACTCTACTGTATCCAGAGAGTCTGCGCCCAGGTCGTCGATAAATGAAGCATCCGCAGTTACTTCATCAGCGTTGACACCTAATTGTTCAACAACAATTTCTTTTACGCGAGCTTCGATATCACTCATAACTAATATTTCCTTTGGTGGTTAATACATCAAACAATGTGCAGGCATTTTATAGTGCCTGCACCATTGAGACAAGCTAAATGGCATTCATCTAACTTGACTCATAATTAAATTACTTAATTAATAGTCAGTTACAGACTATTAGCTCATATACATGCCGCCATTAACGTGCAATGTTTCTCCCGTCACATATCCAGCATGGGTACTGGCAAGATAACTCACCGCAGCGGCAATCTCCTCAGGTAACCCCAATCGCTTCAATGGGACTTGCTCAAGCAGTGCAGTCTTGTGAGCTTCTGGCAAAGAACTTGTCATATCGGTATCGATAAAGCCAGGAGCAACAGTATTGACCGTAATGCCGCGGGCACCCACTTCGCGAGCTAGAGACTTGCTGAAGCCGATTACACCAGCTTTTGCCGCTGCATAGTTAGTCTGGCCAGCATTGCCCATTGCACCCACTACAGAGGTGATCGTAATAATTCTACCCCAGCGCGCTTTAGTCATCGCTCTTAGGCAACGTTTACTAAGCTTATAAATCGGAGTGAGGTTTGTATTAATGATGTCATCCCACTCATCATCTTTCATACGCATTAATAAGTTGTCACGTGTGATGCCAGCATTATTAACCAGAATTTCCGGCGCACCAAACTCAGACTCAATCATCGAGACAACATTATCAATAGCATCAGCATCGGTGACATTAAGAACGATACCACGGCCTTGAATGTTGGCTTCTTTTAGAAAGTCTGAAATAGTCGCGGCACCATTTTCAGATGTTGCTGTACCGATAACAGTTGCACCTTGCTCACCCAAACTGATCGCAATCGCCTTACCAATGCCGCGTGTAGCTCCAGTGATCAGAGCAATTTTTCCATCTAAGCTCATTTTATTCTCCTAATGCTTGTTGTGCTTTCTCAAGCGTGGTCAAATCAAATAACGGCACTGCGTTAACTGATTTATCGATGCGCTTTGTTAAGCCTGCTAAGACTTTTCCAGGACCACACTCAACAAGTTGATTCACATTTTCTGCTGCAAACCACTGCACTGTTTCCACCCAACGGACAGGACTGTATAACTGCTGAGCTAAAAGCGATTTAACAGACACCACATCGTCTGCTGCAGTTACGCTGGCATTGTGGATAACAGGCGTTGTTGGCATATGGATTGAAATTTCATCAAGTTTTTGAGCTAATTGCTCAGCCGCCGGGCGCATTAATGCACAGTGTGATGGCACGCTTACAGGCAGTATTAAGGCGCGCTTTGCACCTTTCTCTGTTGCTATCTCAGTGGCTTTTTTTACCGCAGCTGTCGAACCAGCAATGACAACCTGACCAGGCGAGTTAAAATTTACAGCCTCAACAACACCGATAATGGATGCTTCGCTGCAGACATCACGTACGATATCATCTGACAGACCAAGAATCGCAGCCATAGCACCTTCACCAGCAGGGACAGCTTGCTGCATATATTGACCACGTAATTCAACCAATTTGACAGCGTCACTAAAATCGATAGCTTCTGCAGCGACAAGTGCTGTATATTCACCAAGACTGTGACCAGCAAAATAATCTGGCTTGATAGCAGAAACTGATTGCCATACACGCCACATGGCAATACCTGCTGTTAACATGGCAGGTTGAGTACGGTCTGTCTGGTTTAACGATTCTTCAGGACCATTTGAAACTAAATCCCATAGATCATAATTAAGTGCATCAGATGCTTGCTGGAATGTTTCTTTAACGATGTCATGTTCAGTAGCTATCTCAGATAACATACCGATTGATTGAGATCCCTGACCGGGAAAAACAAAAGCTGATTTCATTCATTACCCCTGAATATCAGTACTGAATAAGGGCTGAACCCCATGTGAATCCGCCACCAAAGGCTTCAAACAATAAAGTCTCACCACGTTTTATGCGACCATCACGTACCGCTACATCAAGCGCCAACGGTATTGATGCCGCTGAAGTATTACCATGTTTATCTACAGTAACCACAACGTGATCCATAGACATCTGTAGCTTTCGTGCTGTAGCCGCGATAATTCGAATATTAGCTTGATGGGGAATTAACCAATCGATATCGCTTTTATCAAGCTGATTAGCCTCAAGCGTTTCATCAACAATACTACTGAGCGTTTTGACGGCAACCTTGAATACTTCATTACCCTGCATATCGATATATGGAGATTCATCAGTCACTACTGAACCGGGACCCGTTGGGACTTGTAACAAACGATTGAAACTGCCATCTGAATGGATATGTGTTGAAATAATACCAGGCTGTTCTGAGGCTTGAAGCACTACCGCTCCTGCCCCATCACCAAACAGCACACATGTATTTCTGTCAGTCCAATCGATGATGCGTGAAATAGTTTCAGCACCAACAACAAGCACATTCTTAACACCGCCAGATTTGATGAATTTATCGGCGACAGTCAGCGCATAAACAAAACCGGTACATACAGCTTGAATATCAAAGGCAGGACAGCCAGCGATGTTAAGTTTGGCTTGTAATAATGAGGCAGTACTTGGAAATATTTGTGTCGGTGTCGTCGTCGCCACAATAATCAGATCAATGTCATCATTGTTGATTCCAGCAGCTTCAATTGCTTTTAAAGACGCTTGATAAGCTAGGTCTGTGGTTGTTTCATTCTCTGCAGCAATGTGACGTTCTTTGATTCCCGTCCGTTCTTTAATCCATTGATCACTGGTTTCTACCATTGACTCAAGATCATGATTGCTGAGTATTTTTTCTGGCAGATAGCTGCCTGTACCCGCTATACGAGAATACATCACAATACTTGTCCTTCCAGTAACACTTCCAAGTGTTTTGTTATATTTTTAGGTACGTCCTGGGCGGCTTCTACAATGGCAATGTTAATGGCATTAGCGAACGCAAACTCATCTGCGCCACCATGACTTTTAATCACGATACCTTGTAAGCCAATTAAATTCGCACCGTTGTATGCACGCGGATCTAACTCGTTACGGAAATGTTTTAATACTGGTGAGGCAATTAATCCGGCCAATTTCGTCAACCAGTTTCGGGTAAATGATTGTCGCAAGTAATGACGAATCATATGAACAACGCCTTCACTCGTTTTCAACGCCACATTGCCGACAAAACCGTCACAAACAAGCACATCTGCTTCACCATGGTATAAACCATCACCTTCAACGTAACCGATGTAGTTCAGGTCTGTTTGCTCTAGCAGCCGAGAGGCTTCTTTTACCCGTTCATTACCTTTGATTTCTTCTGAACCGATATTAAGTAAGCCAACCTTTGGTTTTTCTTTACCATCAACCAATTCAGCAAGAACAGAGCCCATTAAAGCAAACTGAACCAGGTGTGCAGCACTTGAATCAACATTAGCCCCTAGATCCAGAACATAGGTATGCCCTTTCATCGTTGGCAAAGCTGAAACAATAGCGGGTCTTTCGATACCTGGTAATGTTTTTAAAACAAATCTGGCTGTAGCCATCAAGGCACCAGTATTACCGGCACTGACACAAGCAGCGGCTTGACCTTCTTTGACTAAGTTAATAGCCACTCGCATTGAGGAATCTTTCTTTCCGCGCAGTGCTTGGGAGGGTAATTCATCCATCTCTACCTGCTGAGAAGCATGATGGACAATTAATCTTGGTTCGTTATCAACACCATTCTTTTGAAGGTGTGAATGAATAGTTTCTTCATCACCAACAAGAATTAATGTGACATCTGGATGTTTTTTTAATGCTGATATGGCAGCGGGGATCACGACTTGAGGTCCGTGATCCCCGCCCATTGCATCAATTGATATCGTCAGGCTCAATTGTGTTTATGCCTTATTCGCTTTTATCCGCAACGACTTTACGACCACGGTAGTAGCCATCAGCTGATACGTGATGACGACGGTGTAACTCACCTGATGTAGAATCAACAGATAATGTTGTTTCTGTTAACGCATCATGTGAACGACGCATTCCACGACGTGATGCACTTTTTTTGTTTTGTTGAACAGCCATGACTAAAACTCCTAAGCCTTTTAAAAATTCAAAATTATTTTTTTGATTTCAATGCAGATAACACTGCAAACGGAGATGCCTGTTTTTCAGGTGTCTCCTCTATCTCTTCATCCCCAGATTGCCAGACTTCTTTCGGCAGACAATCAAAATCATGTTTAGGCACCAGGGGAAGTGCCAAGATTAATTCATCTTCAACCACGTCAGCAGGGTTCACAAACTCTGTTTCGTCAATTATCCAAGGCTCATACTGCTCTGATAATCGGCTAACAAGACGTTCATGCTTTACCAAACCTAACAGCGTATTGACTTCTACAGGGTAGAGTAACTCTTCCATACACCGCTCACAGGTCAGTGATAGTGTCGTAACAAAGTTACCTTGCATGTAGGGTGTGCCGGTTTGGTCAATATCAAATCGCATTTTGATTTTGACTGAACCTGAGTCACTAAATAAAGATGGCTTCAAACGTGACAGTTCTGTCAGTTCAATTTCACCTTCAAGTTCCCGTCCATTATGAGCAAATCGAAACGGATCAATTTCTTTTGGTAATTGCTGGCGCATAATCGACGGGATTATATAAGAAATATCGAAAAACAGCAAAGTGGATGCATTGTTGGCCTAATCATATTCAATTATTGTGTAACTCAATCACAGCATTACTTTTGTCAGAGTTTTGTTTGTTTAGATCGTTTCTCATGGCATCGATGTAATATAAGTAGTTCGCATCAATATCCCCAGTAATGTATTCACCATCAAAACATGATGTATCAAAACGCTCTACGTCCGACTTTTTATTGATCGCCGCTACCAAGTCAGGAAGATCTTGATAGACGAGCCAGTCGACACCTAATTGTTTTGATATTTCTTCAACATTTCTATCATGAGCCACAAATTCATTTGCTGATGGCATATCAATACCGTAAACGTTCGGGAAACGAACAGGTGGCGCGGCAGAAGCTAAATACACTTTATTAGCGCCTGCATCTCTTGCCATCTGAACAATTTGCTGTGATGTCGTACCACGAACAATAGAGTCATCTACTAAGAGAACATTTTTGCCCCTGAACTCTAAATCAATAGCATTTAATTTTTGACGAACGGACTTCTTACGCATGGTTTGGCCAGGCATAATAAATGTGCGACCGATATAGCGATTTTTAATAAAGCCCTCTCGATACACGACGCCCAAATCATAAGAAAGCTGTAAAGCGGCACTTCGACTGGTATCAGGTATCGGAATAACGACATCAATATCGTGTTCAGGAAATTCACGTTTAATTTTCTGCGCGAGTTTTGTACCCATGCGCATGCGACTTTTATGCACAGAAATGCCATCCATCATCGAGTCAGGACGAGCAAAATAAACGTACTCAAAAATACAAGGTGATTTCACTGGATTTTCAGCACATTGCTGAGAATAGAAGTTACCTTTTGTATCAATAAAGACACATTCACCCGGTTCAATATCACGGACTAATTCATAGTCGAGAATATCAACGGCAACACTTTCTGAGGCAACAACATACTCTGTACCCTGCTCTGTTTCACGTTTACCGATGACCGCTGGTCGAATGCCATATGGGTCACGAAATGCCATGACGCCAACCCCTGAGATCATGGCAACAGCAGCATAAGCGCCTCTGCAACGACGATGAACCTGTGCGACCGCATTAAAAATATCTTGCGGTTGAGGTGTTAATTTTGAGCTGTTTTGTAACTCATGAGCTAATACATTGAGCAAAACTTCTGAATCAGAATCCGTATTCAAATGTCGACGATCTGTCTGAAATAATTCATCTTTCAGAACTTTTGTATTGGTAAGGTTACCGTTATGGGCAAGGGCAATACCAAATGGAGAGTTGACATAAAACGGCTGCGATTCAGCTGATGTCGAACAGCCAGCTGTAGGATAGCGGATATGACCAATACCCATCTTTCCTTTTAGGCGAATCATATGGCGAGTATGAAAGACATCCTTGACGAGACCATTATCCTTACGAAGAAAAAACTTGCCATCATCGTCACAAGTCATTATTCCAGCAGCATCTTGTCCACGATGCTGTAATACGGTCAATCCATCATATAAGGCCTGGTTAACCTCAGAATGACCAACAATACCAATAATTCCGCACATAATTTGCCCTGTCAGGAAGTTAATTGTAGTTGATATGCTGGGCGATATCTGCTGGTAACAGATCACGTACCCACACTGCTAACTTGATAAAATGTTCTAATAATATCGAGTTTTGCCACCAAGAATCTGCCGGCATAGGGGTTGCACCAGCGGCTAAAACCAAAATAGTCACTAACGCCACACCACGTATTAGTCCAAAAATAATACCGAGGGCGCGGTCTGTCCCCGTTAGTCCAGTTTTTTCGACAACTTGTGATATTAGATGGTTAACCATCGCACCGAGTATGAGCGTCACAGCAAATAAAACGAAAAAAGCAAGAAACAATCTTATTGAAGGCGTTGATATATATTCAGCTAACAATGTTGAGAGGTTTGAGTAAAAAAGTATGGCTACCCAAAAAGCTAGAATCCAGCTAGCCAATGAGAGTACTTCTTTCATGAAGCCTCGGACAATACTGATAGCGGCTGACATAAAAATCAGACCAATTATCAGATAGTCAACCCAAACCATAGTTACCCCGCAATCAGCTGCGATCTAAACGAGAAATTTTAACAGATTAACTATCAACAACCCAGAAGTTTTACAGTTATATTTCATGGTTGGATAGTTAGCTGAAAACACTTGTTAATATTGCAAAATCTGCGTAGATAACTTCAACTTTTTGTTCAATATTTTAGCCGTTTCTTCTAATTTATCGCGGTCTGAAACAGGTTGTAAGCGAACACGATAGATAGGTTTATCGTCTGTTTTGAGTATTTCAATCAAAGGATTGTAGCCCATAGACTCAAGTTCTTTTGATAAAGCGTCAGCATTATCACGAACACCGAAACTGGCGAGCTGTAACACCCATAACGTTTCGTTGTTTTTAGCTTCTGGAGCTGGAGCTGGAGCTGGA
>NZ_DDNT01000019.1:90634-141596 GCF_002341285.1 Methylophaga sp. UBA2513
GGAGCTGGAGCTGGAGCTGGAGCAGTATCTTGTTTTTCTGGCAGAGGTGTATCTTTTTCTGCTATTTTTTCGCCTTCGTCAGTTAGGCTAGCATCGACTTCGGTAATTGGCTCGTCTCGCTCTGGCTCATCATCTAATGGTTCGATAACAGAGTCAAAAGGAATAGGCTTTTCAACGATATCTTCTATATCTTTTTTTGCAACGGATGCTAATAAGAACCAGGCAATGACACCAATCACTAAAACTAATAAGGCGGCGCCAATTAAGCGTTGCTTTTGTACTAGTGTCATTACCTGCTACTCCATTACTTAATGATGATTAGGTGAGTTTACCTCATGATACTTATTTTTATCACTGGTAATCACGCCCGCATCATCGGAAGGTGATGGCATATGCTGCAGAGCAACGTCCAGCACTTCATAAATCCATTTCACCGGTGTAATAGTCAATCCTTGTTTTACATTTTCAGGAATTTCTTTTAAATCCTTGATGTTATCGTGAGGTATCAGAACTGTATCGATACCACCGCGATGGGCAGCAAGTAATTTTTCTTTTAAACCACCAATGGCTAAGACTTCCCCACGTAGTGTGATTTCGCCGGTCATAGCCACATTGGCTTTGACAGGAATACCTGTAATCGCTGAAACAAGTGCTGTACACATACCGATGCCAGCACTAGGTCCATCTTTTGGTGTTGCGCCTTCCGGTACGTGTACGTGCAGATCATGTGTTTGCAAGAAATCATCACTTATCCCCCAGTCAGCAGAACGTGAGCGTACAACGGTGGTCGCTGCTTGAATGGATTCTTGCATAACGTCACCCAGTTTACCGGTATAGGCAGACTTACCTTTGCCCGGCATAACCGCTGACTCAATGGTTAAGAGCTCACCGCCAACTTCTGTCCAAGCCAGACCGGTTACTTGACCTACACGATCGCTCTCTTCGGCCATTCCGTAACGGTAATGATAGACACCAAGGTAGGTTTCAATGTTTTCAGCAGTGACGACAACTTGTTGTTCTGGCTTTTCCGTCAAAATCTGTTTAACTAATTTGCGACAGATTTTTGAGATTTCACGCTGTAAGTTACGCACACCAGCTTCACGCGTATATCGGCGGATAATTTCCATTACCGCATCTTCTCTGATATCAACTTCTTTCTCTTTAAGACCGTTATCTTTAATCGCTTTCGGCAAGAGATATTTCATCGCGATATTAAGTTTCTCGTCTTCTGTGTAACCCGCAAGGCGTATGATTTCCATACGGTCACGCAAAGCGTCAGGAATATTAAGTGTATTGGCTGTACAGACAAACATGACATCAGATAAATCATATTCAACTTCTAAATAATGATCAGCAAATGTCGAGTTTTGTTCAGGATCTAACACTTCTAATAATGCAGAAGCAGGATCACCACGGAAGTCTTGCGCCATTTTGTCAATTTCATCTAATAGAAATAATGGGTTTTTAACTTCCGTTTTACAGATATTCTGTATCACTTTACCTGGCATAGAGCCGATATAAGTTCTACGGTGCCCGCGTATTTCAGCCTCATCTCTAACACCACCCAAAGCCATTCTTGTAAATTTACGATTAGTGGCTCTGGCTATTGATTGAGCAATAGATGTTTTACCCACACCAGGTGGGCCAACCAGGCAAAGAATCGGACCTTTTGATTTTTTGACACGCTTTTGTACAGCCAAGTATTCAACGATTCGTTCTTTGACTTTTTCCAGACCATAGTGATCTTCATCTAGGACATTTTCAGCCTTGTTTAAATCAAGGGTCACTTTAGAACGTTTTTTCCAAGGGACTTCTAACAAAGATTCAATATAGTTTCTGACTACAGTTGCTTCTGCAGACATCGGTGACATCATTCGAAGCTTTTTAAGTTCAGCATCAGCTTTAGCGCGTGCTTCTGCCGGCATTCCTGCCTTCTCAATGTTCGCAGCCAGTTCGTCAGTTTCGTTACCAGCCTCGTCAATTTCACCGAGTTCTTTTTGAACCGCTTTTAACTGCTCATTAAGATAATATTCGCGTTGGCTTTTTTCCATCTGCTTTTTAACGCGGTTACGAATACGTTTCTCAATTTGTTGAATATCGATTTCACCTTCAAGGAAAGCCATCAACTTTTCGACTCTGGCTTTAACGTCACTCATTTCAAGCAAGGCTTGCTTGTCTTCAAGTTTTAACGTCATATGTGCTGCGACGGTATCAGACATCCGCGAAACATCTTCAATACTGGAAAGCGACGAAATAACCTCTGGTGGTATTTTTTTGTTCAGTTTTACGTACTGCTCAAACTGTCCTAGCAAGGTCCGCATTAAAACATCGGCTTCTCTATCGTCATCAACTTCATCCAAGAATGGCGCGACTTCAGCCTCTATGTGAGTTTCATGGTTAGTGAAGTAGGCCACACTGGCACGCTGAACACCTTCAACCAAAACTTTAACTGTTCCGTCAGGCAGTTTTAATAATTGTAAAATATTCGCGAGTGTGCCGGTTTCATATAAACCGTCGGTGTCAGGTGCATCTTCAGAAGAATCTTTCTGAGCCACCAGTAGAATCTGTTTACTCTCGTCAGTCGCTTGTTCGAGGGCTTTGATAGATTTATCTCTCCCTACAAAAAGCGGTATTACCATATAGGGATATACGACAACATCACGAAGTGGTAAAACGGGGACAACCTTCATACTGTTATCGCTAGAAGTGGTGGTTAATTCATTTTCCATTAAGGCAAACCTCATACATGTGTCTGTCGACACCCAATTTTCAACATAAAATTAATATGGGGACAGACAATAAAAAATCAAGCATATTGAGAAATATGCTTGATTTAGTGTGTAAACAGAATGGTTCGTTTGACCGATTATTTGTCGCCGGATGCTAAGTCCGTATTTTGATCTTCATAAATCAAAATTGGTGCATTTTCACCCGCGATGACACTCTCATCAATCACCACTTTTGAGACATTATCGGCTGATGGTAGCTCAAACATGGTATCAAGTAAGACATTTTCGATAATCGAACGGAGCCCACGTGCACCTGTCTTTCTCTCCATTGCTTTCCTTGCAATCGCACGTAATGCATCATCTCTGAACTCAAGCTCAGCATTTTCCATATTGAATAATTGCTGATACTGCTTGGTTAGCGCATTTTTCGGTTCAGTCAAAATCTGAACTAAGGCTTTTTCGTCAAGCTCATCCAGTGTGGCAACAACAGGTAAGCGACCTACAAATTCAGGAATAAGCCCATACTGAATCAGATCTTCAGGCTCGACAGTTCGTAATGACTCGCTCAAAGGTCTATTATCGTCAACACTTTTCACTTCAGCAGAAAAACCTATGCCACCTTTCTGAGTGCGGTTTCTGATCACTTTATCAAGACCAGCAAAAGCGCCGCCACAGATAAATAAGATTTTACTGGTATCAACTTGCAAAAATTCTTGCTGAGGATGTTTCCTTCCGCCTTGAGGAGGAACAGAAGCAATAGTGCCTTCAATCAGCTTGAGAAGTGCTTGTTGTACACCTTCACCGCTAACATCACGTGTGATAGATGGATTATCAGATTTGCGAGATATCTTATCTATCTCGTCGATATAAACGATACCTGTTTCAGCCTTGTCGACATCATAGTCACATTTTTGTAGAAGCTTTTGAATGATATTTTCAACATCTTCACCGACATAGCCCGCTTCAGTGAGGGTCGTTGCATCAGCCATAGTGAAAGGCACATTTAGCTGTCTTGCTAATGTTTCTGCTAGCAATGTTTTACCACTACCAGTGGGGCCAATTAAAAGTATATTACTTTTAGAAAGCTCAACATCACTTCCCTTGTGCGCCGTACGGAGACGCTTGTAGTGATTGTAGACTGCAACAGAAAGATAACGCTTCGCTCTTTCTTGCCCAATAACATAGTTATCAAGTGCTTCGTTAATTTCACGTGGCGTTGGCAGTTTTGATTCAGCCTCTTCAGTGGCCATTTCCTGCATTTCTTCACGGATGATGTCATTACATAGTTCGACGCATTCATCACACACAAATACGGATGGACCAGCGATTAATTTCTTGACTTCATGCTGGCTTTTTCCACAAAAAGAGCAATAAAGCAATTTATCATCGTTATTTTTGTCGTCACTCATATTTTTACTACCTTACGCGTCATCTATAAATTTTATCGACCAATACTACTTATTCTGTAGGTCGGCTTGTCAATACTGAGTCAATTAGGCCGTATTCAACAGCTTGTTCACCATTCATGAAGTTATCACGATCAGTATCTTTGCGAATAGCATCTATATCTTGACCAGTATGTTTTGCAAGAATTCCATTTAGACGATCACGAATACTCAGAATCTCTTTTGCATGAATATCAAAGTCAGACGCCTGTCCTTGGAATCCGCCTAATGGTTGATGAACCATAATTCGAGAGTTAGGTAGACAGTAACGTTTGCCTTCAGCACCACCGGCTAACAATACTGCCCCCATACTGGCTGCTTGTCCGATACACAATGTGCTGACATTGGGTTTAATAAATTGCATCGTATCGTAAATTGCCAAGCCAGCTGTAACAGCGCCGCCAGGTGAATTAATGTATAGATGGATATCTTTATCAGGATTTTCCGATTCAAGAAATAGTAACTGTGCAACAACCAAATTAGCCATTTGGTCTTCTACCGGACCAACTAAAAATATGACACGTTCTTTTAATAAGCGAGAAAAGATGTCATACGAGCGTTCACCACGAGATGTTTGCTCTACAACGATAGGTACCAATGCATTCTGAATCATACTGGTCTCATCACCAGAAAATTTATTTGTCATAACCATCCTAATTTCAAGGTCCCAATAAAAAAACAGCCCATACCCATTTCACATGAGTACGGGCTGCATTCAGTATCAGCGTTGTTAATTAGTTAGACACTGCATTAACGACGTCTGAGAATGTTGATGTACTCTCTTCTACTTTAACATGGTCGTAAATCCATTCAACCACCATGTCTTCAACGACTGTCATTTGAATTTCAGACAATCTTTCTTGATTGTTCATGTAGAAAGTAACCACTTCTTCTGGATCTTCATAGCTTGCAGCAATTGCGTCAATAGCCTCTTTAACGCGATCTTCATCAGGACGAATTTCGTTATCCGAAATAATCTTACCAATCAAAAGACTTAACTTAACGCGTTTTTCTGCATTATCTTTAAAATTATCTGGATTAAATGGCAAGCCTTCAACATTTACGCCTTGATTGCGGAGATTGTTCTTTGCTTGTTCTACTAGATATTGAGCTTCACGCTCTACTGGCGCTGATGGCAGAGCAATGTCATTATTTTCTGCTATCGAATCCATCGCTTTGCGTTTGTTTAGTGTTTTTAGTGCAGACTTAAGTTCACGTTCCATATTAGCGCGAACTTCTTTTTTCAATGCGGCAATACCCTCTTCGACACCGCATAGTGCTGCAAATTCTTTATCTAGTTTAGGTAGCTTTTTCTTAGCGACTTGTTTAACTGTCACTGCGAACTTAGCTTCTTTACCTTGTAAATGCTCAGCGCGGTAGTCTTCAGGGAATGTCAATGTCACATCGACTTCTTGATCCGCTTTTTTGCCAATCAATTGCTCTTCAAACTCTGGCAACATACGGCCCTGACCAAGCTCAAGAAGTACATCTTGGCCTTTACCACCTTGGAATTCTTCACCATCAATAGTGCCAACAAAATCAATGGTGACGCCATCACCATCTTTTGCACCACGTTTTAAAGGTTCCCATGTCATACGTTGTTCGCGTAATGTTTCAAGCATACGGTCAACGTCTTCATCAGTGACTTCAGCAACTGTTTTTTCCAAGTTGATATCGTCTAGTTTGACATTGTCTACTTCAGGGAAGACTTCATAGTTGAGTGTATAGATGAAGTTGCTGCCTTTTTCATCCATGCTATCTATATGAGGAGGACTTGCTGGGTTGATTCCTTCTTGAGTGAAGGCTTCACGCATGCTTTCTTGTACAAGAGAGTCGATTACTTCGCGACGAGCTGATGGACCGTGTGTTTTCGCGACCATGTTCATCGGTACTTTACCTGGACGGAAACCGGCCATTTTCACATTAGGTCTAATTGACTTAAGGCGATCCTGTACTGCTTGTTCGATATTGGCATCTTCGACTGTGACGGTCATACGGCGACCAAGTTCGCTCACGTTTTCTACAGTAACTTGCATTCTCTAACCTCAAACATGGGGATTTAGGCATGGCGGTTTCGCCATCCGCCTATTTGTAGTAATGGTACGAGAGGAGAGACTCGAACTCTCACAGGTTACCCTACTGGAACCTAAATCCAGCGCGTCTACCAATTCCGCCACTCTCGCATATTTATTTATCAGACATGCCTGATGCCTGAAAGAAGTCGGCTATTATAGCGATAACATTCCGATAAAACTAGCCTTGAATTGCTAAAAAACTAATTCCCATGTTTGTTTGTTGGCAAAACTGCTGAAATGCAATGAATTCTTGTTGAGAAATTTCTCGCTGAGTTTGATGTCGATCAGCCATAAAAATACCAATAACTTTGTTTTTAACCACGACAGGCATAAGCAAATGCGGCGGATTACCTAATGTGGTTTGTATCTGCTTGGAAAGCTGACCTGCTTCGTCAACTGATAAAAATATGGCATGACGCTGCTCTACGCATAGACTAAAAGCTGGATTCTTGTCTAAAGTGATGGTTAATCGCTGTTTGAGATGTTCTGTCTGCTCACCTAAAACTGACTTACAAATTAAGTCAGTTTTAGCCTCATTCAATATCATGAATATGGCTCGATCCATGGCTAAGCCACGAATCAATCCTTCTAGAGTCATCTCAAGCATGATATTAACCGAGGGTAATGGTATGTCTTCAAGGGCTTGTACCATTTCCTGAGATACTTTCATCAGGTAATCAAAATCAGCTTCCAACTTTTTATCATGATTGTTAACGTCGGGCACATCTGTCTTTTCATGATGCTCATCTAAGTAATCTGGGAGCCGTATAGCACGGCTTATTTGCTCGCTACCGTATAAAATAGTAAGTTCTTTTGCTTTATTGACATTTAATAGAATCAGGTTTTTCGCTTTTTCAATTGAAAGCTCACAGATACTTGAAGCCTGTTTCGCGACAAGCTCAAGCTCAGCTTCATTCCAGCCATGCTGGGCTGATTCAGCCACATCAATAGCTAATGAAATAAGCTGGTTATTTTTTTCTGATAATCGATTATTGAGATAATCATTCAACAAATCGCCTAAAGCCCAGTCATGACACAAAGCTTTGGTTAAGTCGACAATCCTGAACCCTAAGACCTTCAGTTCTGCTTGGGTGGATTCATTGTCTTTTTGTAAATCATTGAGTAAGACCTGACTTTCTTTATCAGCAAATGCCCATAAAGCCATATAGCCCAGACGCGAAAGTAACGTTGCTATAAAGATATCTTCAGCATCATTGCGCTTTAAATGCTTAGCAAATTCTCGTGCCTGAGTAGCAGCATGAAAAGCAAATGCCATTTCTTGTATCAGTTGTGTACGCTGTTCACCTGCTTGTAAATTGTCAATCAGGGCCATTGACAGGGTTAAGACCTTGATTTGCTCAAAGCCCATGACCATGACTGCACGAGATACCGTGCTGATACTGTGCTTGGTTGGATTGAAATGAACAGTATTAACCGCTTTTAAAACCCGGCTGGTCAAAGAGGCATCTTGAAGAATAATATTGGCGACATCTGACGCTGAACTTTTTCCACTATTTAGAGCTTTTGTGACGTTGGCAACCGTTCCCGAAAAGATCGGCATATCCACTCCACTAAGTTGTTTGACCCAATTAGAAAGTGCAGCGTTTTCCATTCAAGATTAATCCAAAGACTTTTTCTGATTAGCTACACCATGTGGCACATGGCCTGTAGCGACGTGCTCAAGCGCTGATTGACAATGCTTTTCTTGATCATCAAAAAATATGTCAGCGCCAAATGATTTTAAAAATGGTCCTTTGTCCATGCCACCTAGAAATATTGCTTCGTCGATACGGATCTCCCAAGCCCTTAGCGTTCTGATAACACGTTCATGTGCTGGTGCAGATCGCGCAGTTACCAGTGCTGTTCTAATCGGTGAAGCATTTTCGCCATATTCCGTCTGAATTTGATTTAGCGCCATTAAAAAATCTTTAAACGGCCCACCAGGGAGGGGTTCATGTGCGGTCTGTTGTTCATTTTCAGTAAATGCTTTTAATCCCTTTTCTTTGAAAATTCGCTCCGAATCGTCAGAGAACAGAACGGCATCACCATCAAATGCAATTCTAAGTTGATCGCTATCATTATTATTCCTAATGTGTGAAGGCAGAATTGTCGCAGCAGCAATACCTGCTTCTAACGCCATTCCGACATCCTCAGGACTGGTTGATAAAAATAAATGTGCATTAAACGGCGCCACATAACGATACGGACTGCTTCCAGATGTAAATACTGCGCGGGTAATGGCTAATCCATGATGTTGAATAGAATTAAAAACACGAAGCCCCGTATCAGCACTATTGCGAGACAATAAAATAATCTCAACCTTGGGTGTGTTTGGGTTGTTGTCATTTAACGCGAGTAATTTACGTACCAGACTAAAGGCACCGCCTGGCGCTAAGGGGACATCTTCATTTTCTATTTGATAGCGACAATAAGCTTCTGTGCCCTGATCTTCATAGATGCGATGACTTTCATCCAAGTCAAATAAGGCGCGAGATGAAATAGCGAGAACAAGCGGTTTTGTATCCATCATGGTTCAAACATCCCTTAATAATGACTGTCCATCAGTCCGTGCAACTCGGATAATACGCTCCCAGGCAATCTGCCCTTGTTGATTTATACTGGGATATTCAGAAAGACTTTTGAGGTCGTCACTCAAACTATCAATGACAGACACCTCCTCGGGTTTGCCTTTTGGAAAGTTACTATTTTCAGAAAACACGATTCGGCAAAAAATAGGAATCTTCGGTGCCAGTGTCTGAAGTGCGTGTTTGGAGTTATAGATTCTATGCAGTGGGTTTGTAAATTTAAAACTTCTGCCATCAATGATCTGGGTCCATTGATCGATATGATCAGCCCCAAACAAGTGACCTGACATGGGATAAGTTTCAATAATTAACAATCCTTGTTCAATCAATACTAAACGTTCAATTTCAATCATTCCCCCCAACCCGTCAGGAATGATTATCGATTTTGCTTCTTCTTTTTTGACAGTCTGTAATGCACGCTCTAATTTGCGAGAGTAAAAAGAACGCTTTCTTTTACGTCTAATGATGAGTGCAATACACAACAGGAAAAAAATCGCTGTAGCAATGGCTACTTGAATGGATAAATCTAAATTAATAATCGTACTGGCCTCAATATTGTTGTGTACTAATTATACGAAATCATCGTTGTATTGTATTCGCTTTATGTTAAGGCTACAGCGGTAAATGTGTAATAGGATCTTCATGAATGATGACTTCCGCTTCATCAAACAAATCAGCTATCTCTCGTTCGAGTGCATCCGCAATGTCGTGAGCTTGCCTCAAACTCAATGTTTCATCCAATTCAAGATGAAGTTGAATAAACACTGTTGTCCCCGATCGTCGTGTACGAAGATCATGTAAGCCACGCGCTTGAGGATGTTTTAAAACCAGAGCACTAATTTTTTCTCGTTCATTATCAGGCAACTCATGATCCATTAGTAAATCAATCGACTCTCTTACAATCCCCCATGCACTGTGTAATATGAATAAGGCAATAGCAATAGCGATAAGCGGATCTGATAATGTCCAACCATTCAGACTCAATACAAGCGCCAGAATAACACCACCATTAACCAGTAAGTCGGTTTTGTAATGTAAGGCATCAGCTTTGATTGCCGTCGAGTCCGTTTGTTTTATCACGTAGTTCTGGAATACCATCAACGCAAACGTGGCGATGATAGAAAACACCATCACAGCGATTCCGATGGTCATACCCTGCTCCATAGCTTCAGGTTTAAACAATCGGTTTATAGCCTGAAGAAGCAGTATGCCGGCTGAGCCTGCAATGAACATAGATTGGCCCAGTCCGGCCAGAGACTCTGCCTTGCCATGTCCGAAACGATGTTCTCTGTCTGCGGGCTGTAACGCATGATGCACAGCAATCATATTCAAAACAGATGCGAGCACATCAAGACTCGAGTCAACAAGTGTAGCCAGAATGCTAACCGAGTCAGTGAGAAACCAAGCAAATAGCTTAACGATTATCAGAGTAATAGCCGTAACAACAGATGCATAGGTGGCTATACGCATCAATCGGGCTTTATCAATGTGTTGAGGCTTATTCATGGACTTAGTATAGTGGATTCAATTCAAGTAACGTGAGTTTAGTATTTATGATGCTCACATAACTCATTTTAGGAAAGCTTTATGCCAATCTCGACGATCAATACCAGCCCATTCGAAGGACAAAAACCGGGCACTTCAGGTTTACGAAAAAAAGTCAGTGTCTTTAAGCAATCTCATTATCTGGAAAACTTTATTCAATCCACTTTTAATGCGCTAGGTGATTGTGAGGGTAAAACCTTAGTGGTTGGTGGTGACGGTCGCTATTACAATCAAACGGCGATACAAATCATTCTAAAAATGGCCGCAGCTAATGGTTTTTCGCATGTTTGGGTGGGTCAGAATGGTATTCTCTCTACACCTGCCGCGTCATGTGTTATCCGGAAATATAAAGCGTTTGGCGGTTTGATTTTGTCGGCAAGCCACAATCCGGCAGGTATTGATGGTGACTTTGGTATCAAATTTAACACCAGTAATGGTGGGCCTGCACCAGAATCAATTACTGGTAAAATTTATGAACATTCTGCTGAAATTACTGAATATAAAATCTCTAATGCAGCCGATATTGCACTTCACAAATTAGGGCAGCAAACGCTGGGCTCAATGACAGTTGAAGTGATTGATCCCGTCTCAGATTATGCACAGTTAATGCAGTCTATTTTTGATTTTCCAAAAATCAAAACATTTATAACCACAAGCGATTTTTCAATGCGATTTGATGCAATGCATGCGGTCACCGGACCTTACGCCATTGAGATATTAGAAAACTTGCTGGGTGCACCTAAAGGGACTGTCATAAACGGCATTCCATTACCTGATTTTGGTAATGGCCACCCAGATCCGAACCTAACCTATGCTGAAGAACTTGTGACCGAGTTATTCTCAGATAACGCCCCGGATTTTGGTGCTGCCTCAGACGGCGATGGTGATCGCAATATGATCCTGGGGAAACAATTTTTTGTGACCCCTTCTGACAGCTTGGCTATTCTTGCGGCCAATGCTCAGCTCGTACCAGCATATAAAAATGGTATCACTGGTATTGCTCGTTCCATGCCAACCAGTCAGGCCGCAGACCGCGTAGCCGAAAAATTAGGGGTTGAGTGCTTTGAAACGCCGACTGGCTGGAAATTCTTTGGTAACTTGCTTGATGCAAACCGCGTGACTTTATGTGGCGAAGAGAGCTTTGGCACAGGTTCTAATCACATTCGTGAAAAAGATGGCTTATGGGCTGTACTTTTCTGGCTCAATATTCTGGCCGTGAAACAACAATCGGTGGCGGAATTAGTTAATCAACATTGGTTAACATTTGGACGTAATTACTACACTCGACATGATTATGAAGGTGTACCCACTGAACAAGCAGAAGCCCTGATTGAACACCTACAGCTTCAACTAACGACATTACCTAAACAGCAGCTTGGTGAGCGTATCGTGAGTTATGCAGATAACTTCAGCTACCATGACCCAATTGACGATAGTATTGCAGAAAAACAAGGCATTCGTATTGGTTTTGAGGGTGGTGACAGAATCATATTCCGTCTATCCGGTACAGGTACTGAGGGTGCCACATTACGGGTTTATATTGAGTCCTATCAAGATGATCCTGAACAATTAAACACTGACACGCAATTCGCACTAGCTGACCTTATTCAACTCGCTGATGAACTAGCCAAAATTACTGAACTGACAGGCAGAACAGCGCCAACCGTTATCACTTAAAATTTTATAATCATGATACAAACTCTTATTCTTGGCTCAAGCTCACCTTTCAGAGCTGAACTACTTAAAAAGCTGCAGATTAATTTCATTCAGCATTCGCCTGATATTGACGAGACACAGCTGGAAGGTGAGTCAGCACCGGCATTAGTCGAGCGACTGGCTCAAGAAAAAGCACGGCTCATTGCTGAAACCTATCCGCAAGCACTCATTATCGGTTCAGATCAGGTTGCTGTTGCAGGTGGCAATATTTTGGGTAAGCCAGGTAACCATCAGACAGCGATTCAGCAATTAATGATGGCTTCAGGAAAATCCGTCACTTTTTATACTGGCCTTGCCTTGTACAATGCAGAAAATCAGACAATGCAGCATATTGTTGAACCATTCACTGTGCATTTTAGAGAGTTAACGGAAAAGCAGATTGAATACTATCTGAATCAAGAAAAACCATACCAATGTGCGGGCAGCTTTAAATCCGAAGGGTTCGGGATCAGTTTATTCAGTCGTTTAGAGGGTGATGATCCTAATAGCTTGATAGGTCTACCACTCATAAAACTCATTGAGTTGTTGAGTAACGAAGGTGTCGATATTCTTCAACCCAATGAGTAGTAGTGGATAGCAATTATTCTTGGTTCTCTGATTGTTGTTTCAGTTTTTCAGCATTTGCCATTGCTGATGCCTGAGCCGCATAGTTGTTCATTGTTTTTGTCATCAGTTGACGAGCTGCTTTAGAGCGCATCGATTTGGCCATACCTTCAACAAGACTTGTTTCAACATTATTTGATGATAAATGCGTTTTCAATTCATCAAGGTGTGTTTCACAACTCTGCAAAATATTTTGTGCGGCTTCTTGTGGATTGTTGCCTTGATAGTTGCTAGTTAGATGTCCTTGCATCATACATTTATTGTAGTCAGTCAAAATAGAATACATTTTTGTTTGTGCTTGTTCTGGCATATCAGCAGGTGTGACATACTCTTGTGCAAGGACAACTGATGAGGCTGTTATTAATAAAGCAGATACTAAAATTTTTTTCATGGCGACTCCATTGTTGCAAATACTATGTTGAGTTATGAATATTGATTGACTCAACCAGCAGGAAATAATTCCCGATAATACGCCAGAACAGCATAATTTTCATGCATGACTTTTACACAGCTAAATAAAGTGCAATTCAATACCTGATTCACTCAAAAAAACTGTGTCATATATTCGAGTAAAACATTAAATGATTAACACAACCGATGATAACCGACTTAATCAGCTTACTGATTGGGTAAAAAAACTATTCCCTGATGAGCCATTCAGCATTACTGTTGCTTCAAGTGATGCCAGCTTTAGACGATACTTTCGGCTACACACAGTTAACGATACATATATTCTGATGGACGCCCCACCCGAGCATGAAAATATAAGTAGTTTTATCAATATTGATGAGTTTCTTGCAAAGTTTGATGTTGCAGTGCCCCACATTTTCCACAAGGATGAAGATAACGGTTTTCTGATGCTGAGTGATCTGGGTGATGTTTCATTTTTGAAAGCACTAGCACACGGGAATTCAGACACACTCTATCGTGCAGCGATTGATGAACTGGTTAAAATGCAACAGTCCAGGCCACAAGAGGCAACGGCTGGATTACCGCTATACGATGAAAAAAAATTACGTGATGAAATGTCACTGTTTCCAGTTTGGTTTTTAGATAGACACTTGTCCATAAAAGCACCGGAATCATTATCAATTATCTACGATTTTTTAATCGAAGAAATTAAACAACAGCCAGTGTGCTTTGTGCATCGTGATTATCACAGTCGAAATCTGATGGTATGTAATGATAAGTCACTTGGCATTATAGACTTTCAAGATGCCGTAATTGGTCCCATTAGCTATGATCTCGTCTCATTACTAAAAGATTGCTACATTCAGTGGCCGTATGAACAACAACAGTCATGGCTTGAGTATTATAAATCAGTGGCCATTAGGGCTAAGTTGCTAAATTATGAGGAAAATCATCACTTGCAACGTTGGTTCGATATGACAGGTTTACAGCGTCACCTTAAGGTGCTTGGTATCTTTTGCCGCCTAAACTATCGTGATGGTAAAGCTAATTACCTCAATGACTTACCATTAACTCTTCAATATGTTTTTGACGTCTGTGAACGATATGAAGCGCTTGCTCCTTTATATGAATTTATGAGTAACACCCCAGAAATAGTGGCAATTAAATGAAAGCAATGATTTTAGCAGCTGGTCGCGGTGAACGTTTACGACCATTAACAGATCACACTCCTAAACCGCTTGTAAAAGCAGGAAAAAAAAGACTGATTGAATACCTTATTGAAAATCTAGTGGCAGCTGGTATTGATGAGATTGTGATTAATTATGCTCATCTGGGCAAGCAGTTCCCTGCCGCTCTAGGAACTGGTGAATGCTATGGTTGTCGCATCACCTATTCACCGGAAAATGAAGGTAGTTTAGAAACTGCAGGCGGTATAGCTCAGGCATTACCTTTATTAGGGGATGAGCCATTTATCGTAGTCAATGGTGATATATGGACTGACTATGATTTTTCTAACTTGGCAAAGTATTCACTTCAGCAAAATTGTGACTGCCATTTAGTCATGGTCAATAACCCAGAGCACAATCCTGATGGCGATTTTGCACTCGCCGAAAATGGCTGTGTGATGCTTTCAGGAAATAAAAAGTTCACGTTTAGTGGAATGGGACTTTACCATCCAAGATTATTTAAACACTTACCGGTTGAACGTAAAGCACTTAAGCCTATTTTCGAGAAAGTGATACAAGATAACAGGATGACTGGAGAACTCTATAAAGGGCAGTGGTCAGATATTGGCACACTGGAGCGACTGACAGCCTTAGAAAAAGAGCTTAGTTAAACTAAGCTCTATCCGCACATAAAAATTCTAATAATGCTTTTTGTGCATGCAGACGATTCTCAGCTTCATCCCAGACAACACTTTGATCACCATCAATCACTTCAGCGGTCACTTCTTCACCACGATGAGCTGGCAAACAATGCATAAATAAAGCATCTTTTGCAGCTACTTTCATAATGTCGTTATTCACTTGGTAATCGGCAAAGGCTTGCTCTCGTTTGCGTTGCTCTTCCTCTTGTCCCATGCTCGCCCACACATCAGTGACGACCAGGTCGGCATCTTTAGCAGCCTCAACAGCACTGTTAAATAACTCGATTTTCGCTTCAACAGCAGACACAACTTCAGACTTAGGCTCGTATCCTGCTGGCGTTGCTATATGTAATTCAAACCCAAATTGCTGTGCAGCGTTAATGTATGAATGACACATATTATTGCCATCCCCAATCCAGACCACTTTCTTACCTTTGATGGAACCACGATGTTCCTGATAAGTTTGCATATCAGCTAGTAATTGGCATGGGTGGAAATCATCAGTCAACGCATTAATAACAGGGACTGAAGAATACTTTGCAAATGTTTCTAGCTTGGCGTGTTCAAATGTACGTATCATCACCGCATCAACCATAGAAGAAATCACGCGTGCTGAGTCTTCTACTGGTTCACCTCGTCCAAGCTGAGTGTCATCTGGCGACAAGAAAATAGAGCCACCGCCAAACTGAATCATGGCTGACTCAAACGATACGCGTGTGCGAGTAGATGATTTTTCAAATATCATCGCTAGCACTTTATTCTTTAAAGGCTGATAAATTTCGCCTTGATGCTGCATTTTTTTGAGTTCAGATGCGCGATTGATTAATGCTTGTAGCTCTTCTGAAGTCAGGTCTTTTAATGTCAAAAAATGTCTCATTGCTAGGCTACACTCTCAACCTGTTGTGATGATAAAAAATCGAGTACAAACTTACTTACTTTTTCCACAATCATGGATGCTTCTTCAGAGTTAATGATGAGTGGTGGTAGTAGACGAATAACTGAATCAGCGGTGACATTGATTAATAATCCATCGGCTAACGCTTTTTTAACTAATTCAGCACAAGGCATAGTTAACTCTATACCTAACATAAAACCATGAGCACGTACGTCCTTTACGCCAGGCTTACCGACAAGTTGTTTTTGGAAAGCCGTCAGCATTTGCTTGCCTAGGTCATTCACATGACCTAACACCCCTTCTTGTTCAATCGTATCTAAAACACTCAATGCTGCACTACATGCAAGAGGATTACCGCCAAACGTAGAACCATGGTTACCAGCCTGTAGAATCCCCACAGCACTACCAGCAACAAGGCAAGCACCAATTGGCATACCGTTACCTAGACCTTTGGCCAAGGTCATCACATCCGGTATTAAGCCATCATTATGCTGATAGGCAAACCACTTCCCGGTTCTCGCGATACCTGTTTGGACTTCGTCCAGCATCATTAAGAGTTTGCGTTGAGTGCAGATGGCTCTCACACCTGCCAAATACTCAGCATCAGGAATTTTGATACCACCCTCACCCTGAACAGGCTCAAGCAAGACCGCTACAGCCTCAGGCCAATGACCAATTGCCATTCGTAAAGCATCAAGATCGTTATATGGAACACGAACAAATCCAGGAACGAGTGGATCAAAACCTACTTGGACTTTTGCATTGCCTGTAGCCGACAATGTTGCCATGGTGCGTCCATGGAAACTGCCATCCATTACTATTACTACAGGCTTATCGATACCTTTACTGTGGCCATATTTACGGGCAATTTTTATGGCAGCTTCATTGGCTTCTGCACCAGAGTTAGAAAAAAACACCTGCTCCATTCCAGACAAAGAGGTCAACTTATCAGCCAGTTTTTCCTGTAACGCGATATGGTACATATTAGAGGTGTGCACTAATGTTTCAGCCTGATGCTGAATAGCTCGCGTCACCGCAGGATGGCAATGCCCCAGATTACATACAGCAATACCGCTTAACGCATCGAGATAGCGTTTTCCATCTGTATCAGTTAACCAAGCGCCTTTACCTTCACTAAAAGTGACGTCTAGACGTCCGTATGTGGGCATGACCGATTCTGTCATGGCTTGTACTCCTTGCCCTGACGGCATTAAAAAAAACGGCTTTTTAAGGCCAATAAACGAAAAATGGCAGTTTCAAATGAAACTGCCATTTATCAAAAATCGTGTATTTTATAATGTTATAGAGTAATAAACAAATTTACTCTAAATCACGACTTATTAGTTAGCAAAGTTTTCTGCGACAAAGTCCCAGTTTACTAATCCCCAGAAAGCTTCCAGGTATTTAGGACGTGCATTGCGGAAATCAATGTAATATGCGTGTTCCCAAACATCGACAGTCAATAGTGGTTTTTGACCATCAGTTAATGGGCAACCGGCATTGCTTGTATTAACAATAGCGATACTACCATCAGCATTTTTTACTAACCAAGTCCAGCCAGAGCCGAAGTTTGTTGCAGCTGATTTACTGAAAGTTTCTTTGAACTCATCAAACGAACCAAACGTACTGTCGATAGCTGCAGCGAGGTCACCTTCAGGTGCGCCTTTCGCATTCGGTGTCATGCAGTTCCAGTAAAAAGTGTGGTTCCAAACTTGTGCAGCGTTGTTGAAGATACCGCCAGAAGCTTTTGTGATAATTTCTTCTAATGACTTACCTTCAAATTCAGTACCCGGTACCAAGTTATTTAAGTTAGTCACATAAGTTTGGTGATGTTTACCATAGTGATATTCAAGCGTTTCTGCTGAAATGGTTGGTTCTAATGCATCCTTAGCATACGGAAGTGGTGGCAATTCATAAGCCATATTTTTATCTCCTAATATGTGAAAAATAACCGAGTAATTGAGTCAATTATTCTAAAAGAGCACTCAGATGATATCAAGTGCTACCCGTTTGAGTTTACTTACACATCACCGAAAATCGATAACATGGATAAATCCAACCCCATCAATATTGCATCTTCTCTACCATTTTCAGCCGGGTAATAACCTCTGCGGACAGACATTTCGTTAAAACCTAACTGCTCATAGAGATTTTGTGCTTTTTTATTTGACTCTCTAACTTCTAAAACCACAATCGAAGCTGATCGTGCTTTAGAAAAATCAATGATATGTTCTAAAATGAAACGACCATATCCTTGTCTTTGCATATCTGGTCTGACACAAAGGTTCAGAAGATGTGCTTCATCGAGGACTAACTGCAAAATGGCGTAGCCCAATACCACATCATACGTATCAGAATAGACCCATGCATAATGTCCGGCATCAAGACTATCCGAAAAGTTCTTAAGCGTCCACGGAAACTGATTTGCAGAGCACTCTATATTATGGACAAGTTGCAAATCCTTACCCGTCATTACTCTTGGAGAAACCATAGCCTTGTCCGTTAATTTAAAGCGTTACCGTGAGTTTTTAGCTGTTGCCAGGCAACCGCTTTCAATGAAGGCTGCCTTATCATAGCTTCTAAGGATGGAAGTTGAACAGCATCAATACCTTCAGGCAAACGCTGTTCACTCTTCATCATTGTGAGAATTATTTTGCTATTAAGCTCATCTGGACTCAATCTCAGGACTTCTGATGAGGCAATTATGTATTGACGTCTGTTATCTAGCCCCACTGATTTTAGAATGCTTGTTAATAAACGTCGTTCTACAGCGTTTAATGCCGTCGCTTCAACGACAAGAACGACTTGCACATCATCAGGAATTTTCTGCTCCTGAGTCTGTAGAGTGTCTGAAGGTATGGTCTCAGTAGACGCTATATCCTGAGTACTTTTTCTCTGACGTTTTGTCCAAACGGGTATACCCATTTCAGTCAAGACTGAGTATTGATATTCAGACAGTGCCATTAGACTTGAGGATGCGCTCTATCAACAGGACTTAAGATTTTGTTCAAAGCGTTCAGGTAAGCTTTGGCGGATGCAATAACGATATCCGTATCCGCACCTTGCCCACTGACTATCCGTCCACCTTTCTCAAGTCTTACACTGACCTCGCCCTGAGCATCAGTACCGGTAGTGATACTATTCACTGAATAGAGCTGTAATTCTGTTTGACTTTGCACAATTGACTCAATCGCTTTATAAGCAGCATCAACAGGGCCTCCACCACTCATTTGTGTCTGCACTTCTCTACCATCAACGGACAATGTGACTGTGGCAAATGGGGTTTCACCTGTTTCACTACAGACCTTCAATGAAATTAGACTGACACGCTCATCTGCAGTCGCAACGGTATCACTAACCAGTGCCTGAATATCCTCATCAAATACTTCATGCTTTTTATCCGCTAATTCTTTAAAACGAGTAAATGCGGCGTTTAAATCAGTTTCGGAGGTTAACTCAATACCCAGTTCTTGTAGACGGCTACGGAAAGCATTTCGTCCAGAGTGCTTGCCAAGTACCATTCTATTGGTATTCCAACCGACATCTTCTGCGCGCATGATTTCATAGGTTTCACGATTTTTCAGAACACCGTCTTGATGGATGCCTGATTCATGAGCAAAAGCATTGGCGCCAACGATAGCTTTGTTTGGTTGTACAACAAACCCTGTGATACCCGACACTAATCGTGATGCCGATAAAATATGCTGCGTATCAATACCAGTATCACATGGGAACATATCCTGACGCGTTCTGACTGCCATCACGACTTCTTCTAAGGCAGCATTACCAGCCCGTTCACCCAAACCATTGATAGTGCATTCAACTTGACGTGCACCATTCATCACTGCTGACAACGAGTTTGCAACAGCCAAGCCCAGATCATTGTGACAATGCACGGAGAAGATGGCTTTGTCTGCATTTGGTATGCGTTCACGTAATGTTGAAATCAATGAGCCAAATTGATGTGGCAAGTTGTACCCTACTGTGTCGGGTATATTTAGTGTGGATGCCCCAGCATCAATGACCGCCTCAAGGATTTGGCACAGAAAGTCTGTTTCACTTCGACCGGCATCTTCAGGAGAAAACTCGACGTCGTCGGTATATTGACGAGCACGCTTGACTGCGCGAACTGCATTTTCTATTACCTGTTCAGGTTCCATACGCAGTTTCATTTTCATGTGAATAGGTGATGTTGCAATAAAGGTATGAATGCGTGACGCATTAGCTAATTTAAGCGCTTCACCGGCTCTGTCGATATCGGCATCTAATGCTCGGGACAGACCACAAATACGACTATCTTTAACTGCTTTAGCTACAGCTTGTACAGCTTCAAAGTCACCTGTGCTGGCGATAGGAAATCCAGCCTCAATTACATCTACACGCATACGCTCAAGTGCTTTGGCAATGCGGACTTTCTCATCTTTTGTCATCGATGCGCCAGGGCTTTGCTCACCGTCACGTAATGTCGTATCAAAAATTATTAGCTTGTCAGTCATAAATGTGTGAACCAGATTATTAAATTATTATTTATTAGTCTTCTTTAGCCTGCGCACGCTCAGAACGATGTTGACGCAGTTTAAGCAATGTAAAAACAGGACCGGATAAACCGTAAATTAAAAATACGCTAAACAAAATGGTAGGTGGGTCAATAGCCACCAGAGCAAAAATAAGTACCAGTACCAGCATTACAACAAAAGGTACTCGGTTTCGTAAATCAAGCTCTTTAAAACTGTGATAGCGCATTGAGCTGACCATAAGTATAGCCGCTCCGAAAGTAATTGGTATGGTGAAAATAGCAATCATGCTCTCACTGAAATCATTGCTCGTGCCTGCCCATACCCAACCAGCAATGATGGCGGCCGCAGCAGGACTTGGTAGACCTTGGAAATAACGTTTATCTTGTGTACCTATCTGGGTATTAAATCTGGCTAGTCGCAATGCACCACAGGCTGCATATATGAACGCAACCATCCAGCCGAACTTGCCCATATCAGTCAGAGACCACTGAAAAATCACCAAGGCAGGCGCCATACCAAATGAGACCATATCGGCTAGACTGTCATATTCTGCGCCAAATGCACTTTGAGTGTTGGTCATTCTGGCGATACGACCATCTAATCCATCCATGATCATCGCAATAAATATAGCAATAGCAGCTGTCTCAAAGTCACCACGAATGCCGGCAACAATGGCATAAAATCCAGCAAAGAGCCCCGCTGTCGTGAATAAATTCGGTAGTAGATAGATACCACGATTTTGTGGCTTTTCACTATTAACCATAACTAACACGCTCCTATTGTTTCGGTTCTACATTATGACAGCTAAGGCACACAAACAAAACGGGGGCGATTGTTTTCACAACCGCCCCCGTCTTTTTTCAATCAATATGCTGATTAGTTTTTAGACTTATCAACAATTTTTTGAATCCAAGGCATCATTGAACGCAATTTTGCACCTGTTTGTTCGATTGGGTGCTCAGCATTGATACGACGCATGGCTGTCATTTCAGGATAGCCACTTTGACCTTCTTGAATGAATTGTTTTGCGTATTTACCTTCCTGGATGTTTTTCAATGCTTCACGCATTGCCCAGCGGCTTTCTTCGTTAATGACACGTGGACCTGTGACGTATTCACCATATTCAGCATTATTCGAGATCGAATAATTCATATTAGCGATACCGCCTTCGTACATCAGGTCAACAATGAGTTTCAACTCATGCAGACATTCGAAGTAAGCCATTTCTGGTGCATAACCTGCTTCAGTCAGCGTTTCAAAACCTGCTTTGACAAGCTCAACAGCGCCACCACATAAGACTGCCTGTTCACCGAATAAGTCTGTTTCAGTCTCATCACGGAATGTTGTTTCGATGATGCCAGTACGACCGCCGCCTACACCTGATGCGTATGATAGAGCAATATCTTTCGCCTTGCCTGAAGCATCTTGCTCTACAGCGATTAAGTCAGGAATACCACCACCTTTAACAAACTCACTACGTACAGTGTGGCCAGGTGCTTTTGGTGCAATCATGATGACATCAAGATCTTCACGCGGCAGAATCTGGTTGTAAAGAATAGCGAAACCGTGAGCAAAAGCTAAAACAGCGCTTTTTTTCAGGTTAGGTTCGATTTCTTGTTTGTATAATTGAGATTGGAACTCATCTGGTGTCAAAATCATCACCAAATCAGCACCTTTCACTGCTTCACCGACATTGTCAGAAACAGTCAGCCCAGCAGCTTGAGCCTTAGCAATAGATGAAGAGCCAGCACGTAAAGCAACAGTGACATCCACACCTGAGTCTTTCAGGTTGCAGGCATGGGCATGGCCTTGTGAACCATAACCAACGATTGTCACTTTCATGCCTTGGATAATAGACAAGTCACAATCTTTATCGTAATAAATGTTCAAACTCATGATTGAATTCCTTAGATTTTCTTGAACGAATATAAATTCAGTTTACAGGTGCAAGCTTTTCTCGCCGCGAGCAATTCCTGTGACACCCGAACGGACAGTTTCAATAATTTTATGTTCAGCAAGTGCTTCAATAAAAGAATCCAATTTGCTTACAGCACCTGTCAATTCAATGGTATAGGTCGATGAAGTCACATCGATAATGTGACCTCGAAA
Organism: Methylophaga sp. UBA2513; assembly: GCF_002341285.1. Classification (NCBI taxonomy): domain Bacteria; kingdom Pseudomonadati; phylum Pseudomonadota; class Gammaproteobacteria; order Thiotrichales; family Piscirickettsiaceae; genus Methylophaga; species Methylophaga sp. UBA2513. The sequence continues at coordinate 113,132 of NZ_DDNT01000019.1, forward strand.
AATATCACACAGACGTTTTACATCTTCTCTCTGAGCCATGGTGGCTGCTTTGACTTTAATCAGCATCATTTCACGTTCAATGTGAGGCCCCTCGGTCAGATCCATTAGTTTTACCACATCGATCAATTTATTCAATTGCTTCACAATCTGCTCGATGATGCGATCAGTGCCTGTCGTGACAATGGTCATACGGGATAATGATGGATCCTCTGTTGGCGCCACCGTTAATGATTCGATGTTATATGCACGCGCAGAAAACAACCCTGCCACACGAGATAAGGCCCCTGCTTCATTTTCAATCAGGATAGAAATAATATGACGCATGGTTACGACAGCTCCCTTTCTGAATCTTGTGCAGGTGCGCTATAGGGTGACATATGCATATCATTATGCGCCTTACCTTGAGCAATCATTGGGTATACGTTTTCTGTTTGGTCAGTAACGATATCAAAGAACACCAGACGATCTTTCATCGCAAAACCACGTTCCAACTCAGCTCTAAGGTCCTCCGGTTTCTCGATACGAATACCGACATGACCATAGCTTTCTGTTAACTTCACGAAATCAGGCAGCGACTCCATGTAGGAGTGCGAATAGCGATTTTCGTAGAAAAACTCCTGCCATTGACGAACCATTCCCAAATAACGATTGTTCAGTGCAACAATTTTAACGGGAAGGCCATACTGCAGACAGGTAGATAATTCCTGAATACACATCTGGATGCTACCTTCGCCAGTCACACAAATCACCGTACTCTCAGGGTATGCTAACTGAACGCCCATAGCAGCAGGCAAACCGAATCCCATCGTGCCTAGACCACCCGAGTTAATCCAGCGGTTTGGCTCATCAAATCCATAATACTGAGCAGCCCACATTTGATGTTGGCCTACATCAGAGGTGACATAAGCTTCGCCTTTCGTGATTTCATGAAGTAACTCAACAACCGCTTGTGGCTTAATTTTGTCACTATTGCGGTCATAACTCATGCATTGCTTCGAACGCCAACCTTCAATGATATTCCACCACTCTTCCACCGCTTTTTTCTGTGGCTTTTTATTGCTGTTTTTGAGTAAGTGGTTCATTTCCTGTAATACATCAGGAACACTTCCAACAATAGGAATATCAACAGTAATTGTCTTGGATATTGAAGACGGATCAATATCGACATGAATGATTTGAGCATGCGGGCAAAACTCGGCAATTTTACCTGTCACCCGGTCATCAAAACGTGCACCGATAGCAATCAAGACATCGCAATCATGCATCGCCATGTTCGCTTCGTAAGTACCGTGCATACCCAACATGCCAAGGAACTGTTTGTCGCTGGCAGGATAAGCACCTAAGCCCATCAAGGTACTAGTGATAGGAAAACCTAGATGACGAACAAATTGACGTAACTCATCTGAACCTTTACCTAGGACTACACCACCACCAGTGTAAATCATCGGTTTTTTGGCTGATAGCATCAAATCAACAGCACGCTTAATCTGACCTGTGTGGCCTTTCACTGTTGGCTGATAAGAACGCATATTCACTTTATCGGGATAGTGATATGGCACCTTCACAGCTGGATCAGTAATGTCTTTAGGTACATCAACAACGACAGGGCCAGGACGACCAGTAGAAGCGACATAAAATGCTTTTTTTACTGTTTCCGCAAGATCATTAATATCTTTAACTAAGAAGTTATGTTTTACGCAGGGACGAGTTATGCCAACCGCATCGACTTCCTGGAAGGCATCACTACCGATAACTGCAGTGCTTACCTGTCCAGTGATAACCACCATTGGAATAGAATCCATATAGGCCGTCGCAATACCGGTGACGGCATTTGTAGCGCCGGGACCAGATGTGACTAAGACCACACCTGGTTTACCTGTGGCACGAGCATAGCCATCTGCAGCATGCGTTGCAGCTTGCTCATGTCGAACCAGAATGTGTTTGACATCTTCCTGATTGTATAGCGCATCATAGATATGCAGCACTGCACCACCAGGATACCCGAAAAGGTATTCAACACCTTCGTCTTTGAGACATTGAACTAATATCTCGGCACCACTTAATTCCACGTGTTCCCCTTATATGTATGCCGTTCTTTTTAGTGAGCTAAAAAATTGTAAACGTGTAAAGTTACTTGTAATGCGTGATAAGGTCAAGAATAAGGTCTGTCGCCTTTTCTGCCCATAAAAGATCTATTTATCCTTAATGCATTTGCTGTGGCATAATTTAACGCTATGACACAATTAAAATCTAAGCAAATTACATTAACTCGTCCTGACGACTGGCACTTACACTTGCGCGATGATCTGGCACTAAAACGCACAGTTTCTGACACAGCTCGAGTCTTTGGCCGTGCCATCGTCATGCCAAATCTCCAACCACCTGTAACGACGACTGCATTGGCCGCTGATTACAGAGCCAGAATAATAGAAAACAGGCCTGAACACAGTCAGTTTGAACCTTTAATGACATTGTATCTCACCGATAACACCTCTGCCGATGAAATTTATCGTGCTCACGAGAGTGGAATCGTTCATGGTGTCAAATTATATCCAGCAGGTGCCACGACAAATTCAGATGCGGGTGTCACTGAACTTAGTCATTGCTATCAGGCATTAGAGGCGATGCAAAACCTCGGCATACCACTACTTGTGCATGGTGAAGTCACTTCGCCCGAGATAGATGTATTTGATCGCGAGAAAGTTTTTATCGATCAGATATTAATCCCTCTGATAAAAGATTTTCCTGAACTGAGAATCGTCTTTGAGCATATCACGACATCCAATGCCGCTGAGTTTGTTGCTAGCGCTGCTGACCATATTGCTGCAACTATCACCCCTCATCACTTACTGTTAAATAGAAATGATCTTCTGGTGGGAGGTATAAGGCCACACCACTACTGCTTACCTGTATTAAAGAGAAATACACACCAACAGGCTTTGATTAAAGCAGCGACCAGTGGCAGTAAGAAATTCTTTCTAGGCACGGATAGCGCGCCTCATCCTAGAGCAGGTAAGGAATCAAGCTGTGGTTGTGCCGGCATATATAGCGCTCATGCCGCGATTGAGTTGTATGCAGAAGCATTTGAGGCAGCAAATGCATTAGATAAATTAGAAATGTTTGCCAGCTTTAATGGACCTGATTTCTATCACTTACCTAGAAATCAGACTCAAATAACGTTAGTAAAAGAAAGCTGGGACGTTCCTCAAACATTACCTTTTGCAGACAGTTCATTGGTACCCATGCGGGCGGGAAATCAGATAGCTTGGAAAGTCGTTAGTTAATCTAACGGCTTTGCTTGCGTTTGCGTTTATACATCAAGACATCACCTTCAGAAAGTAAATCTTCAATACCTTGATGTTTGTCTGAGTCCATCAATACGACACCGTATGAAAAAGTAATGTCATAGCCAAGTTCGCGCTGTTTATTAGATGCTTCAACTTGCTTTGAAAAACGTTTCATCACTTCATCAACCGCTTTTTGATCAGCATCAACCAGCAGAATAACAAATTCGTCTCCGCCCATTCTCGCGACGATATCTGAATCTCTGCCAACATCATCTAAGATCGTTGCAAATTGACGTAGTGCCTTATCCCCCTCTGCATGACCAAACTTATCGTTGATGGGTTTAAATTCATTCAGATCAAGAAAAGCCAGGGCAACGGGTAGTCCACCACGTCTGCATATACTCAGAGATTTTGCGGCAGACATATTAAAACCTCGACGGTTTAATATGCCTGTTAGCTCATCCATGGTCGCCAACTCAACGGCTTGAATCTCGTGTTCAACTATGGTTGCTAGGTCTTTAAGTAGTGCTCGATCTTCGTCACTGAAATGTCTTGGCCTCACATCTTTAATACACAACGTACCTAGCTTACTGCCATCAAGATAACGAATGGGATAGCCAGCATAAAAGCGTATATGCTTTTGACCAATTAATAGCGGATTGTCGATGAAACGTTCATCCTTATGCGTATCTTCAACAACAAAGGCGCCATCGCCCAAAATCGCGTGTCCACAAAAAGACAGATCACGTGGCGTCTCAGTAATATCTAATCCCTGGCAGGACTTAAACCATTGGCGATTTTTATCAACAATACTGACGAGCGCAACTGGCACATCAAATAACTTAATGGCGATTCTTGTGAGACGATCAAAGCGTTCGTCGGGAGCCGAATCAAGGATAGTCAACGATTGTAATGTCGATAACCTTTCTTGTTCATTTTGAGGTAAATCTGGTGTTTTCATTCAAAACTCCAGTTTTTATAGAAACAGAAACATCATAAATGAGTACACAAGCTTGTGTATACAAACAGCTTGGCTGTTCATGCATCGGAAATATATATTTGGAAAAAGGTTCATTTCGCATACAACGAAATGAACCTTGAATGACTTTATTCTATAGCGTCACACCGATACGTTGTGCCACTTCTTCATAGGCTTCAATGACACCACCCAGACCTTGTCTAAAACGGTCTTTATCCAGTTTTTTACGTGTTTCTGCATCCCACAGACGACAGCCATCTGGACTAAACTCATCACCTAAAAAGATCTGACCTTTGAACAAGCCAAACTCTAGTTTATAGTCCACTAAAATCATGCCGGCATCGGCAAATAGCTTCTGTAAATGTTCATTAACTTTAAACGTTAACTCTTTCATTTTGCTTATATCTTCAGCTTTAGCCCAGCCGAATGTTTCGATGTGATACTCGTTGATCATCGGATCATGTAACGCATCATTCTTAAGAAAAAATTCAAACACGGGAGGATTGAGCGCAAGTCCATCTTCGACGCCAAGGCGACGAACCAAGCTACCAGAGGCCACATTCCGTACCACACATTCAACCGGCACCATTTGCATGTTTTTAACCAAGGATTCCGTATCGTTCAACAGCTCTTCGAAGTGAGTTGGAATGCCTTTATCAGCCAAATATTGCATGATGAACGCATTAAACTTGTTATTGACCATGCCTTTACGATTTAACTGTTCGACTTTTTCACCATCAAATGCAGACGTATCATCACGAAAGCTCAGTACGACATAATCTTCATTATCTGTAGCAAAAACACTTTTGGCTTTACCAGAATACAATTCTTGTTTCTTTTGCATCAGCTATCTCTTAGCGGTTAGTTATTTCACGCCAGTCAAAACCGGCCTCTTGGTCTGCAATGCCAATCCAATCATGTTCACAAGCCAGTGCGTCAGCTAGTAACGGCACAACAAGCGATGGACAATTGTTTTTTTCTGAAATATGCATTGCCATAATATGCTGCAAGTTTGTGGTGTCAATTTTCTCAAGTAATGAGGCGGATTGCACGTTATTTAAATGTCCCAGTCTGCCACCAACACGCCGCTTAAGATGTTCAGGATATTCCCCCTGCTCCAGCATCATCATATCGTGATTGGCCTCTAACAGTAAGGCATTACAGCCAGATAATGTTTCCTCAATCAACGGTGTGATGGAGCCGACATCCGTCAGCAAACCTAAGCGGTGTTGACCATTACCAAAAACAAACTGGCTAGGCTCTCGTGCATCATGTGGCACAGGAAATGGTTCAACTTCTAAATCATTAATGCTGAATGTTTCATGGCAATTGAATGTCTTAATATGCGCTGCGATATCAACTGGCAAACAACCGGCCGTACCCGGTGTGGTATAGACAGGCAAACGAAATTTTCGAGCCATCACACGTATACCAGCCATATGATCGGCATGCTCATGTGTAACTAATAAAGCAGATAGCTGGTAAGGATCGACGCCCAGTTTCCGTAAACGTTTCTCAGCTTCACGAGCAGAAAAACCACAGTCAATCATGACTGTGGTTTTTCCAGCTGTTACCAGTGTCGCATTACCTCGACTACCACTTCCAAGGGAAGCAAATCGCATTATGGTGCAAGTTGTTCCTGAATCAGATCTAACAAACGTTTGGCAGAGTCATCAGAAGTACGTACTTCATTTGAGTCTAATACCATTACACGTGTTTGATCAGCATCTGACAGCAACTTAATGTAGTAGTATTCGTTTGGTTTTTTCTCTACATCATCACGCCAGAAGGCCAGTTTATCCAGCATGCCCTCATCATCTTCTTCGGCTTGCTTGAATGGATCAATGTAGCGGACAAAATACTGACCTTTGCTACGATCACGATCTTCAACTGAGAAGCCTTTGCTATCAAGGACACGTCCTACACGCCCCCAAACGGTTGAGAAACCCTGCTCGATCAATAAACTTTGCTGACCATTACTATCATCCATCAGTAATACACGAGCTGTTTCTTCAGGTGGTGGCGCTGGGGTTGCCAGTTTGAATTGCTCCATATCTTGCTGGTACAGCGTGCCTAAATAATCAGCTAATTGACGAAGCATCGCTTCATCTTTCTGGTTATTAGCTTGTTCACTGTCGGCACTTCCTAAATAGATATTGGCCATCTTAGAGGTATCACCACGTTCCATTCGGATGCGGTAAACATAACCATCTGCATCAGCTGTGGTATCCATCAGACCAATACGGTCATCAGCACGTGCAATCCCTAAATCTTTAGTCGCCCAAAAATCGATGATACGTTGCCAAGTCACTTCACGGTCACCAGGCACAACAAGATGACGGTCTGCACCTTCACCTGATAATGCAGGTTTGGATTCAGGCGTAATGTTGTATTTTGCAGCTAATGGGTTGGTTGCCGCTTCTTCAAATTCAGAGTATGTCGCTGTATTTGTCTGCTTACCAGAGATGTCATCTTTAATTCGACTAGTGCTTAAATCGGGCGGCACATCGAGAGGTGGCATAGTTTCAGCTTTACGGTATTTCTGTGTGTTATCTGGAACCACTTCATCTAATGATGAGAAAGCACCACAAGCAGTTAGAGCAGTCGTCATCATGACAACCAGCGATGTTTGTTTAAATAATTTTACGTTCATTTAATACAGTTCACTCACTTGAATTTAGTTGAGAACACCGGCAGTGTTCAATGCATCACGCACAGATTGATGATAATTCTCAGACAATACCGTCATTGGCAAACGAATGCCACTAGAAATAAGTCTCATTTCGTTCAAAGCCCATTTTACGGGTATGGGATTTGACTCGACAAACAAGAATTGATGCAGAGCCACTAATTTTGAATTAATGTCGCGAGCCAAAGTCTCATTCCCAGCTAAAGCAGCCTGACACATTTCATGCATGAGTTTAGGCGCGACATTTGCGGTGACAGAAATCACCCCCTGACCGCCTGCCAATATGAAATCGACAGTGTTGGCATCTTCACCAGTGTAAAGAGCAAAGCCTTCTCGTGATAATTGTTTAATTTGCTGAACACGAGAAACATCGCCAGTAGCTTCTTTGATGCCAATAATATTGGAAAGCTCTGATAACCTTCCAACCGTTTCAGGTAGCAAATCAGATGCAGTGCGACCTGGCACGTTATATAAGATTTGTGGAATATTGACTGCTTCAGCGATGGCTTTGAAATGGAGATACATGCCCTGCTGAGTCGGTTTGTTGTAATAAGGCGCAACAAGCAAAACAGCATCAACACCAAGATCTTTTGCTGATTGAGTCAGTTCAATAGCTTCTGAAGTCGAGTTGGCACCAGTACCGGCAATCACGGGGATACGCCCATTCACTTGTTCCACCACCAGACGAATCACGTCACAGTGTTCTTCTACGCTCAAGGTTGCAGATTCACCGGTCGTACCAACAGCGACAATGGCATCTGTGCCCTGGCTGATATGAAACTCGACCAGCTTTCGCAGGCTGTCAACATCCAAGGCACCATCTGCCTGCATGGGTGTGACAAGAGCTACCATACTGCCGCTAAACATATTTAAATGACTCCGAAAAAATAACAGGCATGGTACTTTGCCTGCCTGTTGATGACAAGATCCGACTGAATTGTGTAAGGTACTTTTCTTTCTCAATCTAATCAAACAGGACGACTAAGATGACACAAGTTAAAGTAGGTGAAGCTGTCCCAGACTTTACATTGCCAAGCACAGGCGATAAAACTTTCCAACTTTCAGCCATGAAAGGCAAACGCGTCTTAATTTATTTTTATCCGAAAGATAATACGCCCGGCTGTACACTCGAGGGTCAAAATTTCCGCGATAATATCGACTTCTTCACTGAGCACAACACCATCATTTTTGGTATTTCACGCGACAGTCTTCGTATGCATGAAAACTTCAAAACCAAACAATCATTTCCATTCGACTTATTATCAGACTCTGAAGAGGAAGCTTGCCGCTTATTCGATGTCATCAAGCTCAAAAAACTCTACGGTAAAGAACACATGGGCATCGTAAGAAGTACATTTCTCATTGATGAAAATGGTGTACTTCAGCAAGAGTGGCGCAATGTAAAGGTCAAACAACACCTTGATGAGGTTAAAGACGCCATATCGAACTTATAAACTCATCCATCAGAGGACTTGGCCATATCTCTACAGCGCCACAATGGATCGCTTTCATAGCTCGTTCGCACTTAATTCGTGCTTTTTATTATTACTACCTCTTTGTAGGTATACCAAAATAGATACTATTCGTATTGGTCTGTTTTTTGCTCTGGCAGTAATGAATAACACTGTTAGGGGTAACAATAAGTCCATTACGAAGTACTTCAATGAATCTAAGCCACAAAGAAAAAACGTGGTTACCTTGGTTCGGCCCGACCGGGAAACTGGCCATGTCCTGGTCATGCCGACTTAATCGACATAACTGCCAAAAAGTAGAAAAAACATTTGAGGGAATTGCGGCAACACGCGTCAAGATTCTCCACCAATGGGCAGACAATCATTGGAATCAAATGGCCTTTCTCGCAGAACAGTTGACAGCATGTTATCCAGAATTACCCTCATCATTATTACTGGATAGGCTCCATGCAGCGCCTGATTTCTCTGAAATATTCACGATTGATATCCATGGTACGGTCACTCAATCAACCTATTCACCTCATATCAACAAATCCGACTTGTCTTCTGAGGCAATAAAACAAGGTATTAGCAGTCAGTTTTTACATGGACCTTACATCGATAAATTAACGCTAGATATTGGTCCTTCAAGTTCGAAGTTTCATGATGAAGTCACGCTCATGTTCTATCATCCATTGATTACCGATGGGGAAACCGTTGGGGCTGTATGTGGACGTGTTCCTAATGATGTATTAGGAGACCTTATTCAACGGGAAGCGGGTCACATCTATCCCGAGTCTGGCGATAACTACATCTTTATGGTGGAATCCAAGTTCGAATCTGGGTTACAACAAGGCATTGCCCTATCTCGCTCTCGGTTTGAGGATGATACATTTTCCCATGGGGAAAACCTGAAAAGTGGGATTCATACAGGCTTCGGTACAGTAAAAATCCAACGCCACACTGAATTTGAAATTCGCTTTACCGATCCGGCTACCAACGAACTTCATCCCGGTGTCCGTGAAACTATTCGTAACGGTGAAAACTTATTTGTTACCTATCCTGGTTATTCTGATTATCGTCATATTCCGGTCATTGGGAAAGGCGTTACTTTCCAGCTTAGAGGTTCGCCAGATCGCTGGGGCATGATGTGTGAGGGTGATTTAGAAGAAGTCTACAGACGCCGCTCGGTCAATGTCAGCCTAATGGAAGGTTTTGTCACATCAATGTTTGTTTTGCTAGGTACCAATATGGCACTACACGCCTTCACCACAATGCCTGTAATTGGTGTCAATGCCATATCTATAGCCATGATCGGTGTCATTGCAGTTATGTACAAAAAGTTGACAACCAACCCACTCGCCAATCGTCTTGATGAAATGACCCACGTTATTCAAACCATCGCTGAAGGTGAAGGTAATCTTGCACAAAGGCTTGATAACACCACATTTGTCAATGATGAGACCGGTGATATGGGACGTTGGATTAATAGTTTCATTGATAATCTTGATGGTATAGTTGGCCAAGTCATTATAACCAGCACCAATGTCAGTCACACCAATGAAGCCATGCTCGAAACAAACCGAGAAGCGCTTCATGTTTCTAATGAAGTCGCGACAGCAATAGAAAGAATGCTGCAATTGTTAGAAGAGCAAATGCGCGATATTGGGAATGCATCAACCACTGCTGAGTCCATGAAAAAAGCCATGGATGAAGTCGTTCATGAAGCCAGAGTGCAATACGAGTCCGTACGAAGTGGTACACAAGAAATACGTGATGTCGTGGAAACCTCTGCTAAAGCCGTACAATCACTGCATAGTAGGACAGCAGAAATTGGCAATATCATTGGCGTCATCACTGAAATTACTAATCAAACCAACTTACTCGCACTTAATGCTGCTATCGAGGCAGCTCGTGCCGGTGATCATGGCCGAGGATTTTCAGTTGTGGCTGACGAAGTGAGAAATCTTGCTCAGAGAACAGCTACATCAGCAGATGAAATTCGACAAATGATTGAAACCATCCAGTCGGAAACCTTAGATGCGTATAAATTCATGGAGTCTGGTGTGGAGAATGTCGATCGTAGCTTAAAGAAAACAGAAGAAGCCTCGTCAGAAAATACGCAACTTCATCAACTTGTTGAGCAAATGTTTTCCACCATCAAGCAACTGGATCAAAATAGCCAGTTACACGGTGTAACCGCGAGAGACGTCGGTCAATCAGCTAGCCTGATGACACAGGCCATTGATGCGTTACAGCATCGCTCTGTCATGGTAAAAAATACCGCACAAAAACTCAGTCAGCTCGTTGGTGTTTTCAGCGTCAGTACACGATAAATTCCTGATAAATTCCAAAAAATATAAGCAGATAAGGATATCTGCTTCGTTTCTATTGTCTCCTATATTGTGTTTACCCCAAAAAAGGAGATTGCCTTATGGATATGCAAATCAACCAAGAAAGTAAACCAAGCAAGCTGGCTGCTGTATTTGATGATGAACAAAAAGCGTTAGAAGCCAAACAAACTCTGGTAAATGACGGTCATTTCAAACAGCAAGACATCGAAATGATTCAGCCCAAAGACAACCATACCAGTGAAAAAATCGAACCTGAATCCAAAGCGATTGCACGTTTTATCGCCCGTTCTCACTTTATCTTTGGTGGTATCGGATTATTAGTTGGCTTGGCCATCGCCAGTGCTCTGGTGGCATCTGGCCCAATGATGACCCAGTCCAGCCCACTCTATACCTATATCGCACTCGCGGTTGTCGGTACATTTGTTGGCATGTTATTGGCCGGATTAGTCTCATTACGCCCCGATCACGATCCGCTAATCAACGATACGGTTTCCGCAAAGCGTCAGAATCTATGGACGCTGATTGTACAGACAGATGGTCGCAAGAATCTTAAGAAAGCACATCAACTGATGCACCCGTCAGCCGTCTCTGTCACAGAAACATTCTAGTTCTTAAGCGTTTAGCAAAAAGTCTTCTGGTGCTGGTTGAACAAAACAATCAGTACCAGTATGATGCCCGTCCCCCTTGGAGCAGACACGGCAAAATTTGCATTTTTTACCGTAATAAAAAAAGTTTTTTCGAGCACCAAAAAGTAACAAAAGCTGTGATCCCGCATAGGCGCTGACTTAGCTCTAAACCCACAGCAAGTTATCCACAAAAAGTGCACAATTTATGTGCAAAATCTCCACTTGCCAAGCCTTCAAAAACACACTATCTTGTGGTTCAATCATTTCAAAACCACAACCTCTAGTGGTTTTATGTTTTTTTGATTATTTAAACATTATTGCAGGGATTTCAATTATGGCGAGCGAAACAGCACAACCCGTTTATACCTCATCAGCATCCGAAAGTGGATACAGCGTTATCCGTCGTAACGGTAAAGTCACCGAGTTTGATAGCAGCAAAATTGCTGTCGCTATTACTAAAGCCTTTTTGGCTGTTGAAGGTGATTCAGCAAAAGACAGTCGTCGTATTCACGACACAGTGGCGAAACTGACCAAACAAGTTACCGACAACCTTTTACGTCGTATTGATGACGGTGGCACCGTTCACATCGAAGATATTCAAGATCAGGTCGAATTGGCCCTGATGCGTGAAGGCGAATACAAAGTCGCTCGTTCTTACGTTGTATATCGTGAAAAACAATCAGAAAAACGTGCTGAAGAAGAAAAGAAACATCCCCAGCCTGCTAACGAATCTCCCCTGCACGTCACAGCAGCTGATGGCTCTCGTCAACCTCTAGACATTGACCGTTTACACAATCTGATTACAGAAGCCTGTGAAGGTCTGGCAGAAGTTAATCGTGATGCTATTTTACGCGACACACAACGTAACTTGTTTGACGGCGTTAAAGAGGCTGACGTCGAAAAAGCATTGGTTATGGCTGCACGTACCTTCATCGAAAAAGATCCTGCCTACAGCACACTGGCTGCTCGCCTGCTGATGGATGGTATTCGTCGTGAAGCACTGACATTTGTTTACAAAATGCCAAAACAAGCATCCCAACAAGAAATGGGTGATTTGTATAGTGACTATTTCAAAACCTACATCTCAACAGCGATTGAAAAAGAACTGATTGACTCTGAATTAGGTTTGTTTGACTTAGATCGACTGGGTAATGCACTTAAACCAGAATTAGACTTTGAGTTCACCTACTTAGGTCTGCAAACGTTATATGACCGTTACTTCATTCACTTCGATGGCACGCGCTTTGAATTACCGCAAGCCTTCTATATGCGCGTCGCCATGGGCTTGGCAATCAATGAGTTAAATCGTGAAGAGCGTGCTATCGAGTTCTATAACTTGTTATCAAGCTTCGACTTCATGAGCTCGACGCCTACCCTGTTCAACTCAGGCACACTGCGTCCACAATTATCTTCATGCTACCTGACCACCGTACCGGATGATCTGAGCGGTATTTATAACGCGATGCGTGATAATGCGCTGTTATCAAAATATGCCGGTGGTCTGGGTAATGACTGGTCACGTGTTCGTGGTCTGGGCGCTCACATCAAAGGTACTAACGGTAAATCACAAGGTGTTGTACCGTTCCTGAAAGTGGCTAACGACACTGCTGTTGCTGTTAACCAAGGTGGTAAACGTAAAGGTGCGGTTTGTGCTTATTTAGAAACATGGCACATCGACGTCGAAGAATTCCTGGATATGCGTAAAAACACCGGTGATGATCGCCGTCGTACGCATGATATGAATACCGCTAACTGGATTCCAGACTTATTCATGAAGCGTGTGGCTGAAGAAGGTCAATGGACCCTGTTCTCTCCAGAAGAAGTGGAGGACTTACACGACTTAACGGGTCTTGATTTTGAAAGAGCCTATGAAGCCTATGAAGAAAAAGCGGCTCGTGGCGATATTCGTAACTTCAAACAACTGCCTGCGACAGACCTATGGCGCAAAATGTTAGGCATGCTGTTCGAAACAGGCCACCCTTGGATCACATTTAAAGATCCATGTAACCTGCGTAGCCCACAACAGCACGTTGGTGTGGTTCACAGCTCAAACCTGTGTACAGAAATCACCCTGAACACATCAGACAAAGAAATTGCGGTGTGTAACTTAGGCAGCGTCAATATGGTGAAACATATTGATGAAAACGGTCAGCTCGACAAAGAAAAACTGCAAAAAACCGTTCGTACCGCGATGCGTATGTTAGATAACGTTATCGAGTACAACTACTACAGCGTACCGCAAGCACGCCACTCAAACTTACAGCACCGTCCTGTCGGTTTAGGTCTGATGGGCTTCCAGGATGCGCTATACAAACTGCGTATTCCCTACAGCTCTGATGAAGCCGTTCAATTTGCTGATGAATCAATGGAAGCAATCAGCTACTACGCTATCGACGCCTCATCTGATTTAGCTGCAGAACGTGGCAAATACCAAACCTACGAAGGTAGCTTATGGAGCAAAGGTATCCTGCCAATCGATTCAATCAAACTATTGAAAGAAGCGCGTGGTGAATATCTGCAACAAGACGAAAGCAAAACTATGGATTGGGACATGCTGCGTGACAAGATCAAACGTCAAGGCATGCGTAACTCAAACACCATGGCGATTGCCCCAACAGCGACGATTTCAAACATCTGTGGTGTCAGTCAATCGATTGAGCCTACCTATCAGAACCTGTTTGTGAAATCGAACCTGTCAGGTGAGTTCACTGTTATCAACCCATATATGGTTGAAGACTTGAAAGCACGTAATCTGTGGGATGACGTGATGATTAACGATCTGAAATACTTCGATGGCAGCCTTCAAGGCATCGACCGTATTCCAGCTGAGTTGAAATCACTCTACACCACCGCATTTGAAATGGATGCACGCTGGTTAATTGAAGCCGCATCACGCCGCCAAAAATGGCTGGATCAAGCTCAAAGCCTTAACTTATATATGGCTGAACCATCAGGTAAGAAGATGGACAACCTTTATAAACTGGCTTGGGTACGTGGCTTGAAAACCACCTATTACCTCCGCTCTATGGGGGCAACAGGTGCAGAAAAAACCAGCACAGCACCAACAACAGCAACTGAAGCGCCTGCACCAAGCAAGCCTACAGCAGTTGCCGCCGCGAGCACGCAAGCGCCGGTTGCCAGCTCATCAGCAAGTATGGACGATTTAGTTCTAGGTGAAGGTATGGAAGCGCCAAAAGCGTGTTCAATTTTAGAACCAGATTGTGAGGCATGTCAGTAATGTTGAATTGGGATGATCCATTCTCAGCACCGATAGCCGGTACTGCGGAAGCAAAAAAACAAAGCGAAGAAAAAGCAGCAGAACAACCTGCTGCACCAGCGGCTAATGATCTCAGCGAAGCACCCGCTTCGGCTGAGGTCAAGCAAATGCCATTATCAAACGCCAAGCCCGTCAATGCTGACGACAAACGCGTTATCAATGGTGAAGCGGATATTAACCAGTTAGCGCCGTTCAAATACCCTTGGGCATGGAACTACTTCCTGAATGCCAACAAGAATCACTGGACACCGCTGGATATCAACATGGCGCAAGACGTTCATGACTACCGTCATAAACTGACGCTGGAAGAACGCCATGTCTATGAAAACGTACTGTCATACCTGACCACCTCAGACATCTTAGCGATGCGTAATATTGGTCTGGCGGTCATGGAAAAAATGACCGCGCCTGAACTGCAAATCTATCAGGCTCGCCAAGTGTATGAAGAATCATTACACACATGGACATACCAGCACTGTATCGAAACCATTGGTCTTGATCAGTCAGAAATCTATAACCGCTACCGTGTGGTGCCAGAGATTTACCAAAAAATTAAACTGGCCAATGACCGTTTAAATACTGTCATGCGTAGTGATATTGATTTACGCGATCCTGATGAACTGGAAAACTTCATCATGTCCTATGCTTTCTTTGCTGGCATTTTTGAAGGTTCATGGTTCTACAACGGCTTCAGCCCGATTTTTGCTCTGCAACGTCGTGGTCTGATGAAAGGCACCGCCGAACAGCTGCAATACATTATGCGTGACGAAGTCATGCACGCCTCTTTCGGTATTCGCGTTTGTAAGCAAATCATGAAAGAAGAAAACGTCACCTTGGACCCGAAAAAAGTCCAACAGATGTTTGAAGAAGCCGACGCCGCAGAAGAAACTTATGCAGGCTACATTCTGCGTGACCCAATTTTAGGTTACTCAAAAGAAGTGCATCACGGCCAGTTCCGTTACACCGCGAACCGTCGTGCGAAACAACTAGGCTTTGAAGAGCCCTTCCCAGGTGCCGAAGCCACCCTACCTTGGCTTGATGAACAAGCCAATATGCGGAAGGAGAAAAACTTCTTCGAAACCAAAGTCACCGAGTATCAAACCGGTGGTGGTTTGAAATGGGACTGATGTGTCGCGTAACTGATTCAGTGACCGAAATGTAACCATAAGCGACCCTGATAATAAGTCTCATTCGCTTATGGTTATTTGATTCCAAAGTTTTTTAACTGAAACGAGGTTGATTCTGAATATGGCAAGTAATAATAAAGGAACTACGAAAGACATCTCGTTTCTTGCATCTAATACGCTTCGAGATAAAAATGCCATTGAGTAACATTAATTTTGAGTTTTTAACATTGAGAATGAGTAAAAATAACATTTAAAATGAGAAAAACTAAAATCGAAGGTTATGTAAGATATTTATAGTATCGATCGCAAATAAACACTAAATAAATATTTAATCTTCGTTAGTGTAGGGAATGGCATAAGTCTTTAAATTAATGGCATAAGCCTTTAAATATATGCCTGTAAATACCCCTTCACCTTAATGCTTTGTTATACTCAGCTTTGGTGAAGGGGGGTTTATGCACAAATTGTCGCGAAAAATTAATAATAGAGCGCCCAACCGCGTAGTAGGCTCATTCCCAAGTGTAAAACTTGGCAGAATGATCAAATGGGACTCGCAGATTGAGCGTGATCTCCTTTACTATCTTGAGTTTGATGATGATGTAATTGAATATTTTGAACAACCCATAAAATTCAAATACCTTCACAATCATACATATCATTATTACTTCCCTGATTATGAGATTCGGAGAAAATCTACAAGCAAGCTCAAGTATGTAGAGCTTAAACCAGAATCCGAGTTACTTAAAAATGAAATCAGACTGAAATACGAAACAATCGCCACTGCCATGGACGAGGCAGGTCATGATTTTGAAATAATTACAGAGAAATCACTTCGAGAAGAACCACGCTTCTCTAACCTCAAATTATTAAACAAATACTATAGAGACAAAGCCTGCCCAGTGTTAATTGGAAGAGTAAAACGAGATATTGAAAACTCTTTTTCATCTTTTTTAACTCTTGGGGAATTAGCCTCTTTTGAGTATCTAGATAAATACGACTGCTATGTGTTGATAGCCAATCAAGTTTTCAGTTTCGATATAGATTGTAGGTAATGGCATAATTCTTAAAATTATGGGCATAAACCTTTAAATATGTGGTCATAAATATCCCTCACCTGATGACTTTGTTATAGTTAGTCATGTGAGGGATTTTTTATGCGTGAATTAGCGAGAGAGATTAACAATAAAGGACCAAACCGAGTTGTGGGCTCATTTCCCAGCTTTAAACTTGGCAGAATGGTCAAGTGGGATTCACAAATCGAGCGTGACTTCCTTTATTACCTAGAGTTTGATGATGACGTGGTTGAATACTTTGAGCAGCCGTGTAGGTACGATCATAACTTGTAAAAAAACGACCATAAAATAGATTATTCTTGCTCCCTCATAGCCGATGTTATAGCCTGATGTTGGGATGAGGGAGTATGAATAATGAGTGAGCCGGCAAGGTCAATTCATAAAAAAGGTCGCAAAAACGTTATTGGTAGCTTTATGAGTGCCAAGATGCAGGTTCTTGTGGAGTGGGAATCGCAGATAGAACGCGACTTTATGTATTATTTGGAGTTTGATGATGATGTAAGGGGCTATACATCACAGCCCATCCGCTACCGGTACACTCGGGAAGACAAATACAAATATCACTTTCCAGATTTTGAAATATTTCGATATTCGACACCTAAGCGTAAGTTCGTCGAAATAAAACCTTTGCATGTTACTAAGAAGACCGAATTCATTGAGAAAACGGCCGCAATCAAAGCTCAAATGCACACTGATGGTTTTGACTATAGTGTTGTGACCGACTCACAGTGAATAGCCACCGATTTTCTAGACATTTATCAGCCGTTTGAAAATCGGTTTTCAAACTCGATAGGCGACAGTTGATTATTAAAATTTTATAGTCGTCTTGAGTTGTAAAGCATCTTGATGTAACCGAAGATGTCGCTACTTGCTTCCTGTCCATGCACAATTATCAGGCGGTCAGGTCAATGATGTGGTTTATGCTCAAAGCCTAATTGCATGCGCTCTCACCGCCGAAAATGTCACTGCCGACAAAGGCTATCATAGCGAAGCATTAAGGCATCAAGTCAAGCGCCATAATCTGAGGCCAGTAACCTCACGATTTTAAAATAATCGTATTGGCAATCAGGGTATGGAGCGGTGTTGTACCGCTAGACACCTGATTGGAAATGTCTTTGCGAGAATCAAACATTTTCAGGCTATTGCAATGCGTTATGACAAGATTTAGCGTAATTATCACGGCATGCTTATGCTTGCTTTCAGCATCATGTAGCTGCCTGTGCGGGTTGATTGAGTTTTGAACATCAATGATCAACAAGCCCTAGAAAAACGTTGCGATATTTATTACCTGCTAAGAATCTAAATGAAACCTGAATCTGATCTGACAAATCTCTGTCTGTCAGCTGCGTAGGAATAACGACAACTAATTAGGAATGTATCTTTGGATCACTAATTTCAGCAAGAACACCACACGTCTCAATTTCCCGCTCATTGCTACAACTCGCTCTTAGTGAAACAAGTTGATTCTCAAGCGCTTGCAGAGAAGTTATCTGGGTTCGCACGTCAGATATGTGGTCATCGAGCAAGCTATTAATTGCGGAACAAGGTTGATGCGGATGTTTCTGGTAGCTTAGGAGTTCGTGAATTTCTACGAGTGACAGATCCAGTTTTCGGCAGCGCCGTATAAAGGTGAGCTGCTCTCCATGCATCTTCGTATAACTACGATAACCGTTCTCTTGTCGATCAGGCGGTGACAACAATCCTTGCTGTTCATAGAAGCGGATTGTCTGTGTTTCGATCCCTACCAACTGCGCCAATTGTCCAATACGCATCTCCCGGCCCCCCAACATTTATTTTTCTCTATTGACCTTATAGTAACTATATGGTTTTTAATATTCTTCATCAAGCTTCATTTACTGAATACGAAGGTCAAAATAGATTTCAGGTGCTACAGAGTTCAACATTACTAGAGGTAAACACTCATGAATAAGCGCAATCGTATGTTACTTGGCAGTACGGTAACCGTAATGGCTACTTCACTAACTGCATTACCTGTCATGTCAGCTGATAAGACCCCCTTTGAATCGCGTGAGATTCAACGCCCTGCCGATAATGGTCAAAAAATCGCCCAAGCTATGTGTGGTACCTGTGGTGGAAGTTGGGAAGGACGCTGCGGTGGTATGAAGGGAGGGATGATGCCTAATGCCTCTGGTACGGTGGAATTACCTGAACTGAACTCGGCCGGGGCGCGGCTGATTAAGCAGTACTGCATGCAGTGCCATGCATCACCAACCCCTAAACAGCATACGGCTCCAGCTTGGCCGACCATCGTGGCTCGCATGAATACGCGCATGCAATGGATGAGCAGCAATAATAAAGCAATGAATATCAAGGCGCCTACAGAAAACGAGCTGCGCACAATCACAGCCTACCTGCAAAAGCATGCTGCACAGCCATCGGATGCAAATACACAAGGGCCACAAGAACCCCTTGTCCCAGGGAAATCAGCTATCGAAATTCTCAAGGACCGTTATGCACGGGGAGAAATCGACCGTAAGGAATACTTACGCATGCTCGAAGATTTGAATAAACGTTAGTGAGGACGGTATTTTCGTGAGCGATATTGGCTATTCTGCTCAGTGTGAAATAAGGCCTTCAGCGTTCATCCCACGATTCATATTGAATTGCTGCTCACTTGGTATAGCCTCTAAAGCCATTTAAAATGGTTATCAAAGCAGTGTAAATGTACAAATAATCCCAAGAGTTTATAACTATTATCTATACACCGATGAGTAATGTGTCATATGACTGAATATAGTTATGTCAGTGAATACAAAGTTCCAAAAATGGACTGCCCTTCTGAAGAAGGTATGATCCGCATGGCATTGGATGGGATTGAACCCGGCGTCATACTTGAATTTGACACACCTAATCGTAAAGTCCGCATCTTCCACGGAGACAATGCAACAACGATTGAGTCGCGGATGCAATCATTGGATCTAGGTGCAACGCTTGAAAAAACTGAGCCCGTACTAGATGAAGAACTTACCAACGTACTGGATGCAGAAGAAACAAGCTCACAGCAAGAAGCGGGCATTCTAAAATGGTTACTGGCCATCAATGCCATCTTATTCGTGACTGAATTATTTGTAGGATGGTGGGCAGAATCAACCGGGTTGATTGCGGATTCTCTTGATATGTTTGCAGACGCCGCAG
Source organism: Methylophaga sp. UBA2513 (assembly GCF_002341285.1). NCBI lineage: Bacteria > Pseudomonadati > Pseudomonadota > Gammaproteobacteria > Thiotrichales > Piscirickettsiaceae > Methylophaga > Methylophaga sp. UBA2513. Next base: position 133,151 of record NZ_DDNT01000019.1, read on the forward strand.
TTTATGGCGTCTCCCTCTATGCCGTTGGGTATAGCGCTAATAAGAAACTGCGTGCTGCGCACTTTTCCGGTTGGTTGCAGTTGATACTTGCCGTTGGTGTCCTAGCTGAAGTCCTGCGAAGATTCCTCTATGGCAGTGAACCATTATCCAGCATTATGATCATGATGGGACTAATCGCTCTCGCTGCTAATGTGACCTGCTTACTTCTTATTGCAAAAAAACGCCATGCCGGCGCTCATATGAAAGCCAGCTGGATTTTCTCCGCCAATGATGTCATAGCCAATTCTGGCGTTATCTTGGCAGGTTTGTTGGTTTCATGGACAGGTTCACACTACCCCGACTTAATCATCGGTTTGGTGATAGGACTTATTGTGATGAATGGGGCCCGACGCATATTACAACTGCGTCACTAGTCCCTCAACGTTAATTAGTGAGCGGATTCATCACGGCAGTATTCTTGTTTTAACTCGATCTCGATGGTGGTATGAGCCAGACTGAATGGTTTTAAAGTCTCGGCTACGGAATCTTTGATGCTGTTGTATCGCCCGTTTTCAAGGCTGCCCTCAATCACGAGATGAGCCGTCAGGACATGCTGTTCACCATCGAGCGACCAAAGGTGTTGATGATGAATGTCACTGATACCATCGATGTGTAAGAGTTTGTGTCGGATCTCATCATGCAGGTTCTTGTCGGGCACTGCCTGTAGAAAAATCTTGCCGGTTGCCCAGAAGTTACGAATCACATTGAATAAGATAAACAAGGTAAATCCGACTGATAGCAATGGATCAAGTATTGGCCAGTCCACGAATTGCAGGATCACCGACACAACCAGCACAGCAACCCATCCCAACACGTCTTCCAGCAAATGCCAGTTCAGCACTTTTTCGTTCATCGTGCTGCCTTTGCTAATACGATAAGCCGCAAACCCATTAATGGTCACACCCAATATGGCTAATGCGAGCATACCTTCAGTGACGGGCATCACAGGATCAGAAATACGGGGTATGGCCTGAGTGATCACCCAAATGGAACCGGCAATAAGCACAATACTGTTTAAAAAGGCACCAAATAAGGTTAAGCGGCGGTAACCGTAGGTGAACTCATTATTAGCCGTTTTCTGCCCCCAGCGTGATAACAACCAGGCACTGCCAAGAGAGAGACTATCACCCAGATCATGTACCGCATCGGCCATAATCGCGGTACTGTTGGTCAGCAGCCCGCCAATAAACTCAATGATCGTGAAGCCCAAATTCAGCAAAAACACCAGGCCAATACGTCGTGAACTCGTCTCGTCCTGACTGTTGTGATTATGCATAAAACACTCCAATGTACTCAACAACACAGCAATTTCTTGTGATGAGATACACCGTTGCTGGTCATATCATGACCAGCAACGGACTCAGCATCGCCGGCTAGCTTTTTTTATCTCTACTATGAATCAACTTATAAAGTGCGGGTAACACAACCAGCGTCAATAACGTTGAGGAAATAATGCCCCCAATCACGACTGTCGCCAGCGGTCTTTGTACTTCAGCGCCGGTACCGGTATTAAGCGCCATAGGAACAAACCCCAGACTTGCCACTAAAGCCGTCATCAGTACGGGCCGCAACCGCGTCATCGCGCCCTCGACAATCGCTTTATGCAAGTCTCCGTGGCTATGCCAATAGTCGCGGATAAATGCCAGCATCACCAGGCCGTTAAGCACTGCAATCCCTGACAAGGCGATAAATCCGACACCGGCTGAAATCGACAGCGGCATATCTCTGAGCAGAAGCGCCATTACGCCCCCCGTTAGCGCCAGTGGCACACCGGTAAAAATAATGGCTGCATCACGAAACGAGCCCAACACGGTCACCAGTAAGCCCATGATGATCAGTAGCGTTACAGGGACTACGATAGACAGTCTTTGACTGGCTGACTGCAGCTGTTCATAAGTGCCGCCATATTCAACCCAGTAACCAGCTGGAAGCTCAACTTGCTCTGCAATCTGTTGCTGTGCCTCCTCAACGAATGACCCAAGGTCACGCCCTCTGACATTACTGGTCACAACAACTCGTCGTTTGGCATTTTCTCTGGAAATCTGGCTGGGAGCCTGGGTCAATTCGACTTTGGCTACTTCAGAGAGTGGGACATAATTACCATCCGGCAGACTGACCGGAAGCACTGACAGTGCCTCAATATCTTCCCTGATCTTCTCCGGGAGACGTACCACAAGATTGAAGCGCCGATCGCCATCATAAATGAGGCCGGCCATACCGCCGCCCACAGCTGTGGAAACCATATTCTGCAGATCATCAACATTGAGACCATAACGTGACATTGCCATCCGTTTAGGCTCGACCGTCAGCATGGGCATATCATCAACCTGCTCAAGACGTGCATCCGCGCTACCTGGGATCTGCTGCACGACGGCGAGAACCGCTTCTGCATTTTGCTTAAGCAAGTCTAAATCGTCACCGTATACCTTAATGCCTAAGTCAGCACGAACCCCTGAAATTAGCTCGTTAAACCGCATTTCGATCGGTTGGGTAAACTCATAATTATTGCCTGGCAATTGTTTAACCACAGCTTCAATTTGAGCTAAGAGTTCGCTTTTGGGTAATTCCGGTTGAGGCCACTCACTCCTTGGTTTAAGTATTAAGAAAGTGTCAGCCACATTAGGAGGCATAGGATCCGTGGCGACTTCCGGCGTGCCCAATTTAGCAAAGACTTTATCGACCTGCGGAAATTCCTTTAACCGTTTTTCGAGCAGTCCCTGCATCTTAATGGATTGTTCAAGACTGGTACCTATACTACGCAGTGCATGCAGTGCTATATCCCCTTCATTAAGTTGTGGGATAAACTCAGAGCCCATTTTGCTGGCCATATTGATTGATACCGTAACCAAAATAGCCGCAACGAGGAGAACAACCCAGCGCAATTTCAGACTGAGTAGCAAGACAGGACGGTAAAGCCATTTTGCCCCACTGATAATAAGGCTTTCCTTTTCCCTTACACTGCCGCCCATGAATGTCGCCACAGCGGCCGGCACAATGGTAAGGGTGAAGATCATGGCAGAAACCAGGGCAATAATGACTGTTGCAGCCATCGGTTCAAACATCTTCCCTTCAACACCGGTGAGTGAAAACAAGGGGATGTAGACGACGGTAATAATCGCCACCCCAAACAGACTGGGCCGTATTACTTCGTTAGTGGCTTCAAAAACGACCTGTAGTCGATCTTTTAAGGGTAATATTCCCCCAGCCTGTCTTTGTGCAATAGAGAGCCTGCGAATCGCGTTTTCAACCACAATCACAGCACCATCGACAATCAAACCAAAGTCGAGCGCCCCTAGGCTCATGAGGTTGGCAGAAATGCCCGCTTGGACCATACCGGTAAATGTTGCCATCATGGCCAGGGGTATAACTGCCGCAGTAATTAATGCAGCACGGATGTTCCCCAGTAGCAAAAACAATACGACGATGACCAGCAGAGCGCCTTCCAGCAGGTTTTTTTGCACCGTTTTGATGGCCTTGTCGACCAGTGTTGTGCGGTTATAGACCGCTTCCGCGATGACACCTTCCGGTAATGAGGATTGAATCGATTTAAGTTCCTTTGCGACCCTTTCAGAAACTGCGCGTGAGTTTTCACCGACTAGCATCATCACTGTACCTACAACGGCTTCTTTGCCATCGCGAGTCCCTGCACCGCTGCGTAGTGGTTTGCCGATGACGACATCGGCAACATCTTGGACTAATACTGGCCGATCATTAATATTTTTCACCACCACATGGCGAATATCGTCGATAGTCTTGAGTTGTCCAGGTGACCGAACCAGAATTTGTTCACCGAAGCGCTCAATATAACCAGCTCCTCGATTATCATTGTTTTGCATCAATGTCTGTTTCAATTCACTGAGACTGACACTAAAGTTCAGTAGTTTCGTAGGGTCTGGCTGAACATGGTATTGCTTGTCGAAGCCACCGTTGGTATTCACTTCAGTGATACCTTTAACGCGCTCCAGACGCGGCTTAATTACCCAGTCCTGAATGACGCGCAACTCGGTGGCGTTATAAGGTGAGCCATCATCCTGCTTGGCCCCCGGCTCGGCTGTCACCGTGTACATCAGAATCTCACCCAGCCCCGTCGCGATAGGTCCCATCTCAGGTTCTAGCCCTGCGGGTAATGAGCCTTTGATGACCGCTAGACGATTATTGATTAAATTACGAGCGAAATAGAGATCTGTTCCCTCCTCGAATATCACGGTGACCTGTGATAACCCATAACGCGATATTGAGCGGGTATAATCAAGATTTGGCAGGCCGGCAATCGCCCTTTCTACCGGGTAAGTGATCCGCTGCTCTGCTTCAAGTGGCGAGTAGCCGGGCGCTTTGGTATTGATTTGTACTTGTACATTGGTGATGTCAGGTACCGCATCAATCGGCAGTTTCTGGTAACTCCATACACCCAGACCGATGATGAGTAATATCAGGGACAACATCAGGCCCCGTCTCTCAATTGAGAGCGATAGAATGTTATTTAGCATGTTTAACTCCGTATTAGTGGGCGTGTGCCGCGCCTTCTTTTTCCAGATCAGCTTTGATGAGATAGCTGTTCTCTACGACGATTTCATCGCCTTGCCGGAGTCCGGATAACACTTCACTATATCTGCCATCAGAAATACCCAAATTCAAAGGTTTGACCTGATATTTTCCATCCGCTTTGAGAAAGGCAACTTGTGAGCCTTCATAACGTTGAATGGCACTGTTGGGGATTCTGATGTCTACGGTTTCTTGCTGGATAATGACTTGTGCTTCCACTAATAAGCCCGGAAATAGGGTTGCTTCAGTACTTTCAATGGGAACACGGGCAATTCGGTAAGGCTGGGCCTGATTATTTGGCAACAGTTGCTTGATGCTGGACTCAAACTTTCGATCGCCGTTGAGCAACTGAACTTTCTGCCCAGCTTTTATTTCAGAGGCCTGCTCAGGGAACACTTTAAGCTCCGCCCACAGTGAATTAGTATTGGTGATGGTGAATAGGGCTTGATCATTGGCAACCTCGCCTGTGCTGGCTTCTTTTGCTGTAATAGTGCCAGAGATAGGGGCATGCAAATTGTAGCTCTGCAAACTGTTATTGGATTCCACACTCGCCAATAACTGCCCTTTTTTAACTTCATCACCAAAGTTCACATTAACGCGGGTAATTCGGCCAGGAAAACGGGCTCTGACCTGACTCACCTGATCAGGTGAAAGTACAATCCTGCCATAAAGCTTGGTCGTCAGTGATACCTCTCCGGCCAGGGCTTTCGCAGTAGCGAGGCCTTGTTGACGAGCCATCTCATCATCAATTTCGACGTGGTTTTCGTCTTCACCTTCATGCCCGTGCCCGTGCTCATCCTCATTAGCGTTCGCGGGTGACGTCTGCTCACTCTGAGATTCAGTTAAATTATGCGTTTGTTCGTCATGCTGATGCTGGTCGGTACTATGCGAGTCGTCTTCTTTGTGCATAGAACTTTCAGACGCTGAATCATGCTTATGGGCATCTTCTGATTTGTGTTGTTCAGTTTGCTTATCACCATGTTCATGCTCGTTTTGAGCGATAACAGGTGATGCTAGAATTATCAGCAATAGTGCCGACAGAATTGATAGACTGCTGTTCAAGGAAAAGTTAATCCATCGTTTTTCAAACATTTTGTTCTGATACATTTTGTTTACTCCGTTTTAGCCAGTGGCTCTGCTGTCAGTTGCTCAATTTCAGCTTCGTATTTGAGCGCTGCTGTGGCAGCCTCGATAACAGCTCGTCTGGCGTTGAGCAAATCCTGCCTGACAGTGAGTAAATCCAAATAACTATAGAGTCCACGCTGATAACCGACGCGTGTCTGCTCCAGGCTGGTATTAAGTTTAGGGATGATGTGTTGTTGCAGCCTCTGAATGCTGGTAATGGCCTGACTACGCCCTGAATAGGCGCGATACAATTCCGTATGAAGTTGCAGCAACACGTCCTGACGCCGATAGGTCACTTCATTTCTGGCCGCCAGTGCTGCTTCTATCCTGCTCTGAGCTCGCTCCTGGCTGAACAGGGGCATAGAAATGCCTGCAACCAGGGCTGAATCATCAATACCTTCATCTCGTCGTATCCCGACTGACCAGGTCAGATCAGCAACTTGCTGGGTGCGAGCCAGTCGGACTTCGGCATCACGAACCCGCGCCTCGGCAGCAAACATTTCGATCTGTGGATTTTGTTGTGCTTTAGAGAATAAGGCATCGAACGGCATCGCTTCATTAAAGGAATAGAGTGATCCTGATACCTCATCGAAAGCAGGCTGGTAGCTGCCCCACAAGTTAGCCAGTGCCATTCGGTGCGACTCAAACTGTCGCTGCTCTGCAAGCAGGGTCAACTCTGCTTGTTGAACTGAAGCTTCAGCACGGCCCAGGTCGGCCTTAGGCGCCACAGCAGCACTGACACGCCGGTTGACTTCTTTTAATGTCGTTTGCGCGAGTTCCAGTCCTACTTCTGCTAGTTTTACTCGCTCCTGGCTGTTGAGCACGTTGATGAATCTTCTTGTCACTTGCCCCAGTAAATCCAGTGCTTTGACTTTGCGATCGACACGAACAACATCGCTTTGTTGTTCAACCAAATCGACACGTGACTGGCGTTTATCGCCTAGCTCCAAAACAGATGATAATGTGACCCGTGTTTCAAGGGCTTTGATACCGCTTAGCTCCCCTGTTCCGGCGACATTTTCGACTTCAGCACCGACCACATAAGCCGGTTTAAGGTTGGCAGTTTTTTTCTGCGCTTCCAGACCTTGTTGTCGTAGAGGAAAAACCTGTAAGGAAGGATGCTGTTGTAGCGTTTGTTGCATCGCTTCCCTCAGACCCAATGCCTTTTCTTGTTGCCCGGCATCAGCATAGGTAAGCGGCGCCATCGCTGCTGGGAGCAAGTAACAAACCAAAGCAAGCACAACGGGCTTACGTGAACTCTGCACGCAATCATATTGCTTTTTCATGAAAGAAATCCTGTATATCTGTGAACAACGGACTCAGATCGAGTCCGCGTGAAATGTCAGCAGATCAGGATTTAGGAGGGCGGTACATACTGACTGAAAAGTCAGTGACAGAAGCTAGCTGGTAGGGATAATAAAAGTTTTCCGGACTCGGATAAACTTCGATGTTTGAATTGGTGTTTATAGCGATAAAGTGTGAGCAGTGGCAGTGCATACACAAAACACAACTCTCAGCAGGATCAGAAGAGGGTGAATTGTGTTCACCGCCGAGTTGAACCTGGTCTTGGTGGCTGTCATTGAATTCATTATTGCTAAGGTGTTGCTCAGATGCATGCTCTGGCACAACATTGTGAACGTCAGCCGCAACAATGCCTGATTGAATGACAATCATCAGAATAAGCACTTTTACGAAAGAATGGACTGACATTAGTTTAGCTATTTATGATCACAATTATCTCTACGACATGCCTATTATGAATCAGTTCCAACTATGAATACAACTTTTTTGATTTTTCTCTGCTTGTCTAGGTTTTTTTGCTAATACGCTAGTTTGTAATCGAATCATGCTATTTACGACACACTTTGCTTTTCATTAATATACGTCAATAAAAATAGCCGCTGAACATTGTTATGAGTCAGGTTGGTGCTGATTGAACTCCTACAGGGATACAAGACTGAGCACCATCAGGAATGGTGCTCAGCCAAGTCCGAATTTTTAAGCTTCATGACTTGCTCAGCGCTATTTAGCTGCTTTGATTGCTTTTCTGGCAAGTCGGTCGGCAGCGCCCTTGGCATCGGCATTTTTGATTTGTTTAAGGTTTACTGGAGCACCAATAATGATCAAGCCACCCATTCCGGCACCTCAGTGTGGAACACATTTCTAAGACCACGGCACTTATTCAACTGCTCAACGCCCTCTATAAGGTGTTTTACCTGGGGGGCCACGCCTAATACTCTTGGTTTTGGCGTCAGATTTTGATTGTTGGCCCTTTTCAGTTTTGTGTTCCATGTAACGGCGGGGACCTTTCCCGGGTGGACCATACGGATGCTTATGTTTTGCCTCGGCAGGTTGAATAATTACTTTGTCAGAATTTGTCGATGAGCTGCGTGAAGTGTCAGCATTGACAATACTGTAAGACATCGTCAATAAAATACCTAAGAACATTCCAGCCCAATATTTAAACTGTGTTTTCATGGTTATTTACCTCGAGTTAATGGGTGCAAGACCCAGTTTTCCTATTCTTTTAGACAATTATTTTTAATCGCTCATTCCGTAGTGTGTGCATTAATTAATGCAGAGCTGATTTTTTAATCAGCCCTGCATATTGTCAGTTACTTGACTTCAGTGATGACATAACCTTGTTCTACTTTCATAAACTCGAAATCAACAGTTTCTCCCACCTTAAGCTTAGTGAGTAAAGCCTCATCTTTAACTGTAGTGGTTTACTGATCCCGGA
>NZ_DDNT01000003.1:0-14098 GCF_002341285.1 Methylophaga sp. UBA2513
TCCGGAATTAGTTGACCACTACAATTTGTTAATGTTCTGCAACTTCCAACGAATCGTTGGCAAGTCTGCTGCATTAGGATAGTCAAACAATGTCCAGTCAGGTTGCCCTCTTTTGAATGACATGAGGAAGGCATGATCCCTTTCTGTGAAATGTTTTTGCAACGAAGTTAACATCGTATACCTAACAGAGGCTAAGTCTTCGCATTCAACTTTTTCAAAAGTCATTCCGTCAAATTCTGCCTGAAATTTCTCATTCAGAGGCTGCCAGTTTGGCGACATGACTTCATTAATAGGACGAGGGTGACTTAATGTATAGGTTAAAAAACCCACCAAAATCTCTCTCGAAATCCCTTCACTGCCAAGTAACATACGCACATCAAATAAGTCGCGAGGATGTTGGCGAGCCAGTATAAATCTCAAATTCAGATGTAAAGTTCAATACACCTGACTGAAATAGTCTTGATGTTATACCCTGAATCTCAGGCATCAGGAGATGTACAGCGCTATCTCTTATAGACGCAATACGCTCTATATTTTTCCTAACATTAGAGCTAGGTTCATACAATACGCTCAAACAAGCTCTTAGTGAGATTGTCTCTTTCAGTCCGCTTTTCGGGTTCTTCCGATATATTGTTTCTTCTCCATGCTTTTCTATTAATACTGCTTTGAGTAGCTGTTCCCAGGCTGTGCAAAAAAGCATGACAAATGCGTCCATTCTATTTTCAAGTGAGGTGTCGCGCAACTGATGAGTTGACCCTATGAATTCATATATATCAATGGGTTATATTTTTACTATACTATCTGCTAACCGTTGATTTATAAGCAACAGGTGACCGTGCACCAATACAAATAACTGATCAACTGACCGTGAATCGATCCCTGATAACGGATCCAATGACCGTGGATCAGGGGCAGGTAGATTTAGCTTATTTACTTCATATGGATTTTTTAGAAAGATAATCGTTTTAATGGAATAACTTGATTATCAGATCGGGTTAGAATTTCCGCTTTGAGATGAAGCTAAAAGCAGATTCCCCATTTTTTTGGCTCTGGAACTATTTTTGTTATTGAGAGAGACTCAAATGTGTAAACCTAAGAATCGGTTTTTAGTGGAATAATCCGAATTGAAATTATTATTTGAATTTACTACTGTCATTGTGTCAGGAATCAAACCAGCCTTCTGGGAGGCCAACTTTTTTCTCCATACGCCTTACTGCAAGATTACCAAAGCTTTTTCTTTCCCTCAGCATCATTGACAGGGTACCCTCTGAACCACCAAATTTTCTGGTGAAATCAGCGATTCCTCCATGTTTATCAATAAACGAAATTAAATTTTTAACCCTTAAGGAGGAAACATTTTCTTTGTTGTAAGATGGTTTTCTTCCTGTTTTAGTGTCATAAGAAGCCATTGACTTAATCCTTCCCTTTACCAGTGATTGAAATTTTGGCGAACGAAAATACAAATTTAACCAATCTTAAGCTTTATATGGATAATTCATCCCCTCTATTAGCAACGTTTATACTCGATTTTGAAGATGGCCCCGTTCATATTAAAGTGAAAGATATTTTGGAACTACATCCAATGACTTATCTTTATTCGTCTTATTGGAATAAATTGTTGACATGCACAACTCCTTCACTTAAAAAAATTTATTATGATGCGTTAATTCAGGAGTTCTTCCTTGGTAAGATTAATCTCAAATTAACTGTTGTTTCTCCATAAACATAGCAATACCTGATTTAACACACTCCCGAGAAGTAAATTATGACTTGCATGAAAGCTCCATCGCTTAGCTCAACAGACACAGTCATAAATTTAATAAGAATTTAATGTGTGAGGACAAGTACTTCTGTGTTGGGGAATACACAAATACCGTCTGTATATCCTAATAAACAAAAACCACATATAAAAACGACTATTAACGTAAATATTTTATCTGGCGGAGTCTGCCTCCTAGATAGTTCTGACTCTGAGTACGTTTCATCCGCAGCAGTTGCACAGATTAGTGGCGCTAAAGATGTGCGCATGGAACAAGTGACCAGTTTGCCGATGTTATCAATTAATCCGCAGCGAGAACATCTGACCCTGCTGGGACTGGACATTGCAACCTTACAAAATGCCTAGCAAATGGTCATTGGCGGTCAGGATCTGGGGCTGATTTATGAGGGCGATAAACTCTTCCGGCTGGTGATGCGGCTCGATAAACAATTACGCCGAGATGTTGATTCACATTCTTCTAACTTTGCTGCAAAAGTAGAGGTGCAAATCCACCACCCGGTGTACGTAAGTTGGTAGCTTGACCTCGATAAAGTCTTGCTGCAGCAAGTAATAATTCCCCTCGGTAAGTATACAATCGCACATCAACCTTAAGCATTTCACGTTCGTTATCAACCATCACAACACGTTCTGAGGGTGGCACATAGGCCTGTGCAACATAATCACTTTCAAGAATACGTGCAAATGTGCTTTTGGTCAGCTTGCTGCCGCGATAGACACCCTTGCTGCCATGACCTGCCACCGGTTTAAAAAACCACTGCCGCCGTTGTTGCCAGAGTGATTGCTCATCATGGGCGGTAACCTGAATGGTGTGGGGAATACCCTTTTTTAAAAGTTCAGCATTTTCAGTACTTAACCCCCAATCTAGTAGAGTCTGCTGATCTGACATTAAGGCCAAGTTTCGCTTATCAGCAAATAGGGCGTGTGTATAAGGATTCGGGGTGATAACTGCTCCACATTCTAACCAAGCAAAACGCAAAGCAGCATGTTCAGGTGCATCTAGTCCAAAGTCGACCAGACGGTTGTAAACCAAATCGATTTTCTGATTATCACCATACAAGACTCCTGATTCGTATTTGAGATCCGTTGGTGAAAGTATGACGGCATCAATGCCATGTTGGATGAATAGCTGTTGCGCGAGTTTGAACTCCGGATAGAGATGTTGTTCTTCCGGTGCATCGTCGATGATTGCAATTCGCTCAGGTTGTCCGCTACCTCTCTGGGCCCGCCATTCACTTATAAATTGCGCAATGACTGCTTCATCGAAATCTTTTGCCCAAGACGCCTGTGTATTGCCGCTACAACATTTTAGTTGAGCGCGAGTCAGGATGGCATTGAGAAAAGCGCCACCGGCATTGGTATTTATTTCGATAAGACGAGGACCATCCTCACTGAGGTGGAAATCATAGCCCATAAAAGCGCCTACTGGACCGGGATTATGCCGTGCACTCTTAGGTGCCCAAGACATGATCTGTTGCTGATATTCTGCAAGTGAAGCAGCGGATTCGATTGCCTGAACAATCGCCTGCATTTGTTCAAGATCAGAACTTGGAACAAAAATCGCGGCATTTGAGAAGAATTGGCGCATGCCCAATGTAGACAGGATGCCTTCAGCGTTATCGCCCAATTGGTTGTTGAGATCGCGAATAATCGCTGACCAATCTAGAGTAACGCAGGTACAGTGATGGTTTAGCCGTTGTGATCTTGTCTGCTCTTGAGAACTATCGATTTTTTTCATTGATTCTCCTCTGTCGGAACACGTTATATTAATGTCCAACGGTTAACTTTAAATCATAGGTGTTTAGTTTGATTAGTGACCGTTATTGCAATCTTTACCAGCCTGCTTAAAGCCCCTTTGTTGGACGTCCTCTATAGTTTAAACAGGATGAACATTCTGCCTGAGACTTCCATAATCCTTGTAATAAGCAAAGGAAATCGTGAACACAAAAGAATAATTAACAAAGGCAGGTAGGGCAGAATATAGTTCGTATGCTCTACAAACGGTAAAAAAATGCCACTCCAATAAGTAAAAGTGTTGAAGCTGCGTGAAGCTTTATCTAGTATCTGAAATTGTTAATCACATTATATTTAATGTCGCTGATAGGAATAACCACCGACATATCCCAACCATCATTGAATAGCTTTAATCGTCGTGGGTAAATAGATGATGAATGCAGTCTTATCGCTTTTAGATGTGACTTCTACCCGCCCACCATGGGCATCAATAATCGAACGAGCAATGGCGAGACCAAGACCGGCACCTTCACCTTGTCTTGACCTAGAAGGATTTGCTCGATAAAAACGGTCAAAGAGATATGGCAAATGTTCAACTGGAATTTCAGGCCCAGGATTCTCAACTGTCAGGGAAACCTCGTTGTCTGAGAAATTTTTCAGTCGAACTAGTACTGATCCCCCAGATTTCGTATAACGAATGGCGTTGGAAAGTAGATTAGAAATTGCTCTGCGTAACATGGCTTTATCGCCTTGAATTTGCTGCACCTGGCCTTCCAAGCTTAGTACTATATTTTTGTCCTCTGCTAAAGCTTCAAAAAAGCCAAATAATTTACTGACTTCATCGGATAAATCCAGCGGTGTTTGTTCAAGTTTGATTAAACCATGGTCCCTTTTTGCTAACCACAACATGTCATTAATCATCTTTGCTAAACGTTCTTGTTCTTCTAAGTTTGAGTAAAGTAATTCACGGTATTCTTCGAGCGTTCTGGATTTGCCTAAGCCAACTTGCGTCTGGGTGATGAGGTTTGTGAGTGGTGTCCGTAGCTCATGTGCAATATCATCTGAAAAATGTGAAAGCTGATTAAAGCTTTCTTCAAGTCGACTTATCATGTGGTTGAATGAAGACACCAAGTCTTTTAATTCCGAAGGGACAACGGAGGGGGCAATTCGCATATCTAGACGATCTGCTTGTATATCACCCATTTTGTTCGAAAGCCTTCTTATTGGCTCATGTGCTTTATGGACGCCATACCAAGCAGCCAATAGGGTCATAAGCCAAGCAAGGATCATCATTGACCATAAGTCTAGACGAAATTCATGCAAAAATTGAAGGTGAAAATCAATATCAATGGCGGTAAGAACCAAGTAGTTTTGACCCGCTATCGAATTGTGCGTGAGAACACCCCGAAAGTTCTTGTTGTCCTCATGCCAGACTCGAAGGTCACTGGCATTGATTTCTGAAACCTGATGAAGGCTATTTTTTAGTACTGATAGGTTTGCGCCAGCACTTTCAAAAACCATACTACCTTGCTGATCGTGTACTTGATAATAGACGCCATGATGTCCAGAAACAGCACTGGATAGGGCTTTACGTAGCTGTGATGGATTGTTGTAATGCGCTCGCAACACGTTCACCACTGCCTTGTTCACTTCAGCAAGCTCACCTGCATCTTGTTCCACAAAGTGATGTTCCACAGCGTCAAGCACAAGGTTGCCGATTATAAATAGGCTCAAACCTATTGATGCGCCAACGAAAAGCATTACCCTTGCAGCAAGCGAAAGAGATTTATGATTAAAAGGGTTCATCAATGGGCTCAACGTCAAGTTTGTAACCCATGCCACGAATCGTGTGGATAAGTTTTGGTTCAAAATCGTCATCAATTTTGGCACGTAGACGACGTATAGCCACATCTATAACGTTGGTATCAGAATCAAAATTCATGTCCCATACTTGAGAGGCGATAAAAGAGCGCGGGAGTACTTCTCCTTGGCGGCGAATCAGCAACTCCAATAGGCAGAACTCTTTGTGACTCAGGGTGATTTTTTTACCTGATCGCGCAACACGATGTTTTGGCAAATCCAGCGTGAGATCTGCAACTTTGAGTAGCTCAGAAAAGGTTGGAACAGCGCCACGACGCAATAATGTTCGGATCCGGGCTAGCAGTTCGGCAAAAGCAAAAGGTTTAACCAAATAATCATCGGCGCCTAATTCCAGTCCTTTTACACGATCATCCACAGAATCACGTGCCGTTAGGAACAACACTGGTGTGTGGCGCTCGGCCTCACGTAACGACTGCAAAATGCGCCAACCGTCAACATCCGGCAACATAACATCCAGAACGATTAAATCAAATGCTTCTGTCATTGCCAAATGATGACCATCTAGGCCATTTCGAACAAGATTGACCTGAAATCCTGCTTCAGTTAACCCCTTCTGTAAGTAGTTGCCTGTTTTGATCTCATCCTCAACCAGCAGTAATCGCATGCAGGTTCTCCGTTAATTAATTCATTTCTAAGGTTAAAAGACCAACAAGCACCATAGAATTACATAAGGATTACATTTTTGTAATGTTCGGGTCATCCAGATGACAGAGTCAGCGGATTAACATTTATAGAAAGTTTTAATTGGAGCACCCACATTGAAGTTACCAATTCAACCTGTCCTTAATTTTAATCCCAATCGTCGTCGATTTGTGCAGGGTATCGCAGCTGGCGGTGTGCTGGCTTCCTTTCCAATGCTGCTAAACGCCGAAAGTTATCCCAACAAACAAGCGACCCGAGGCACGGCTCCCGTTTTGACAGGGCAGGTTATTGATTTAACTGTTGCTGAATCACTTGTTAATTTCACTGGCGTAACACGTATAGCGACAACTATTAATGGATCCATTCCAGCGCCAACACTTCGTTTACGAGAGGGAGATGACGTTACTATTCGGGTAACCAACAGGCTGAAAGTGCCAACATCCATTCACTGGCATGGCATTATCTTGCCATACCAGATGGATGGAGTACCCGGCATCAGCTTTGGTGGCATAGAACCCGGCGAGACTTTCGTCTACCAATTCAAACTTAAGCAAAGCGGCACGTACTGGTATCACTCTCACAGTGGTTTTCAGGAAATGACCGGTATGTACGGTGCACTGATTATTGAGCCCCGTGAAATGCAATCTGATTCGGCAAAGGACCATATATCAGCAGATCGTGACTACGTAATGTTGCTTTCTGATTGGACTGATGAAGATCCTATGTCCGTGTTCTCTAAGCTGAAAGTTCAGGGGGATGTATACAACTATAATCAGCCGACCGTATCATCATTTTTCAATGATGTCTCAAAACTGGGATTCAAAGGCGCATTTGAAAAACGACAAATGTGGAACCAGATGCGGATGAACCCGACTGATCTGGCCGATTTATCCTCGGCAACATTAACTTATCTTATGAATGGGACAACACCTGTTGGTAACTGGACAGGGCTTTTTCAGCCGGGGGAAAGGATAAGGTTACGATTCATTAACGGCGCTGGTAATACATTCTATGATATTCGTATTCCCGAACTGAAAATGACAGTAATTCAGGTTGATGGTCAGAATGTACAACCCGTAAGCGTGGATGAGTTTCGCTTTGGTCCCGGTGAAACCTATGATGTCATTGTTGAACCACAACATGATGTACATACCGTTTTTGCTCAGAGTATGGAACGCACTGGTTATGCGCTGGGAACGCTCGCTATTAAGGAAGGCCTTACCGGCGACATACCTGAACTTGATCCGGTTCAATGGCTCACTATGACCGATATGATGGGCGAAATGGAGCATGGTTCGGCAAACGGCAATATGAACTATTCAGAAATGAATCATGGTGAAATGGCGATGGATCACAGCCAACATGGCAAGCAAAATGATTCACTTGCCATACCATCTCAGCAGGTTAGACATGCCAGTACAGAGTACGGACCTTCAGTCGACGCTCGTGTCGATATGCCTCGCACAAACTTAGACGATCCTGGTATTGGCTTAAGAGATAATGGACGAAGAGTGCTGACCTTATCAGATCTTCGATCTGTAGATGGGGTATTAAACGATAAACGACCACCAGATCAGGAAATCGAACTACATCTTACCGGAAATATGGAACGGTACAGTTGGTCTTTCGATGGACTTGAATTTGGTAAAAGTACACCAGTGAATCTGCCGCACAATCAACGTATACGTGTCATTTTGCAAAACGACACTATGATGACCCATCCTATGCATTTACATGGCATGTGGAGTGATTTAGAAGATGATCAGGGCAATGTGCTAGTTCGTCGCCACACGATACCTGTACAACCTGCCCAACGAATCAGTTTTTTGACAACACCTCATGACCTGGGGCGATGGGCATGGCATTGTCACTTACTTTTCCATATGGATGCAGGCATGTTTCGTGAAGTGGTGGTGTCATGAAAAATTATTCTATCGCTCCTGCAATTGGGCAGATCATTATTGCTTGTTCAATGTCTCTAATCATTTCCCCCCTGTGGGCGCAGACTGATGATGTCATCAAAAAGCATGAGGTTATGACAGAACAGAGAACATTAACGCAGAAAGATGACATGGAAGGCATGGATCACTCTCAAATGCAGAAAGATGATATGGAAGGCATGGATCATTCAGAGATGAATATGGGGAGTAATCAACCACCATCAGACGCAAGGGATCCACATGCCTATTCAGATGGTTTTACACTGACTAAGGGTCCTTATGCATTCTCAGAGAAACGCGTTCTGAAATTAATGGATGAACATTATTTCGGATCTTTTTTAGCTGATCGACTGGAATATGATGCAGATAATGATGCTGTCATATTTGACCTTCAGGGCTGGTATGGCAGCACCTACAATCGATTTACGGCCAAGCTTGAAGGTGACGTGGTCGATGGCAAGTTAGATGAAAGCCAATCGGATTTATTGTGGACGCATGCTATCAGTGCTTTTTTTGATACTCAGTTGGGCGTGAGATTTGATCAGTACGATGAAGGCGACAATCGTCAATGGCTGGCTTTTGGTGTTCAAGGACTCGCCCCCTACTGGTTTGAATTAGATATGACTGCCTATCTTGGAGAGAGTGGTCGATCTGCAATATCAGTAGAAGCTGAATATGAACTGCTGCTTACGCAACGCCTGATTTTACAGCCCCGTGCAGAGCTGACTGCCTATGGTAAAAAAGATGAAGTTAATGGTATAGGCAGTGGCCTGTCTGATGTTGCGATCGGTATGAGACTTCGTTACGAATTCTCACGTCAATTCGCACCCTACATCGGTATTGAGTGGACCGAGAAGTTTGGAGAAACTGCAGATTTGGCCCAACTAAATGGTAATGATGACAGCGACACTATCTATGTTGCTGGTATTAGGTTCTGGTTTTAATCTCTCTATATAGTTTTACCTCGACTAAGGAGTCGCCGTATGAAACGTCATTTATTGTTATATTTAATTGCTTTACCAGCTCTGGTGCTGACTTTGACTGCGCAGGCACATGATCCAAAAGAGCATATGAATGAGAAGCAGACACCGGACTGTGCTGCGATGAAAGAGATGGATCATTCAAAAATGAATATGAATGATCCCGTTATGCAGGCCATGATGCAAAAATGTATGGGTAAAGATACGAAAATGTCATCAGACGGACATGATGAGGCAGAGGTAAAAGAGCCAGCTAAACACAAACACAAGTAGTAATGGATGACTAAAATTAAGGAATAAACATGGTGTCTTTTGGTTTTGTGCGATGTATCAAGTGTCTTTCTGTTGCAGCTGGGTTGATGGTGCTGACAGGGATAGCGTTTATCTACTCAGGTCTCTACCCGATGGGTGCAGATAATCAGCATACCAAGCTTACTTTTTGGGTGCTGGAAACTTTACGCGAGCGTTCAATTAGTCGGGCGGCTCAAGACATTGAAGTACCCTTAGATCTGGATACGCCAGCACGTTTACTGCGAGGCGGTTCAGATTATGCCGCAATGTGTGCGAGTTGCCATCTTGCGCCAGACAAAAACGAGACAGATTTTACCAAAGGCCTTTATCCGAAGCCTCCTAACTTAACAATGAAACATTCAGGGCATGGTGAATCAAAAGGCCAAGACAGGCAATATTTTTGGATCATTAAACACGGTATTAAAGGGTCGGGTATGCCTGCCTGGGGCCCAGGGCATACTGATGAACAAATATGGAATCTGGTTGCTTTCCTAAAACGATTACCTGAACTGACACCTGCACAATATCAAATATTGACAGCAAACCTTACTGAGTAATTACGCATATCGTCAATTAGTAATGCTCTCCTTAAAATTCGCGGATCGATAGCTTTAAATATGAATCATGTTTTTTGTTCGATAACCTGCAGGATATTTAGGCTCATAATGAGAATGAGTCTTTTGTTAAGCTAAGATGTAAGGTTGGCCTGAATCAAAGTAATAAATTATTAATGCTGCCTAAAATAATAGCTCCAAATTGAGTTTTAAGTTTATTCGCAGACCTTTAGTTGGCAATAAAAACGGAGGATTCATGGATAATCAGGAAGACAGAACACCCCAGTATAAGGAAGGTAGTTTAACTTTGGCTGGAACGGTTATGCTGGGAACAGGTGTTATGATTGGTGCTGGTATATTTGCATTGACTGGGCAAATGGCTGAGATGACCGGTACGTTGTTCCCGCTGGCATTTCTTGCTGCTGCAGTCATTGTCAGCTTTAGCGCTTATTCCTACATCAAGATCTCCAACGCTTATCCCTCTGCAGGTGGCATTGGTATGTATCTGTACAAAGCTTATGGCGACAGGTTGCCAACAGCTTTCAATGCATTACTGATGTACTTCTCAATGGTGATCGCACAGAGCTTTTTAGCACGTACTTTTGGTTCCTATACCATGCAACTTTTTGGTGGTGATGATAGCGGTATCATGGTGCCTATTCTCGGCGTTTCACTGATATTAGCTGCCTTTGTCATTAATCTTTCAGGCAATCGCCTGATTCAAAGTGCGGCCTCTTTCATTGGTGTTTTAAAAATTGTCGGCATCCTTATTTTCGGGCTGGTGGGTGTGTGGATCGCAGACAGTATCTCAGTTGACTTTTCAAGTCCGGGAGAAGCGGGAACCATGGGTAACTTTCTTGGTGCAACGGCACTGGGAATACTGGCCTTTAAGGGGTTCACCACCATTACCAACAGCGGTTCTGAGGTAAAAGATCCTAAACGTAACGTAGGTCGCGCAATTGTTATTTCTATCGCGGCCTGTGTGGTCATTTATGGCTTGGTCGGTTTTGCTGTGGCGAGTAATTTATCGTTGGCAGAAATCATCAAAACACAAGACTATTCCCTTGCTGCGGCTGCGCGCCCGGCATTGGGTGAATATGGTGTGTGGTTTACGGTTGCTATTGCCATGATGGCGACTGCTGGCGGTATTCTGGCCAGCATTTTTGCCGTTTCAAGAATGCTGGCAATGTTGACGGAAATGAAACTGGTTCCGCATCGACATTTCGGTATGCCGGGTAGTATTCAAAAGCATACGTTGGTCTACACTGTCGCTTTGGGACTTATCCTGACGGCATTTTTTGATCTGTCACGAATTGCTGCACTGGGTATTGTGTTTTACCTCATTATGGACATTGCCATTCATTGGGGCGTGCTACGCTATTTGCGTGATGATATAAAATCCAATAGATGGGTGCCAACGACAGCGATTATTTTAGATTTGCTCGCGTTAGGGGGCTTTGTCTGGGTAAAACTGAATACAGATCCGTTTGTGATTGGGGTGGCAGTTGCTACGATGATTGTTATCGCAGTTGTTGAGCAGGTTTTTCTTAAACATACAGTTAAGTCTGGATCATTTAGCCAGAATAAATCGCATGAGCACAGTGACTGAAATCTGAAATTCTCGAAAAGGATACAATGACTATGTCTGAATACCAGCATGCTCATCATCAAGACCATCCGGTACATGACGTTCATACTGTAAAAGATCCGGTTTGTGGCATGACCGTGGTGCCTGACACGGCAAAGCACCAAAGCCAGTATGACTCTCAAAGCTGGTTTTTCTGCTCGTCACACTGCAAGTCCAAGTTTGACCAAAATCCGCAGCAATATCTCAATGACCAGCAACAGCCAGAACAGCCGGCAACACCGGGCACGATGTACACCTGTCCCATGCATCCAGAAATCCGGCAGCAGGGGCCGGGGGATTGCCCTATTTGTGGTATGGCCCTTGAACCTGAGCAAGTCAATTTGAATGATGGACCATCTGAAGAGCTCACGGATATGACTCGCCGGTTCTGGATCGGCCTAGTTCTGGCGTTACCAGTGCTGGTGCTTGAAATGGGCGGACATCTGACCGGACTAGATCATATTGTAGCGCCGCAGTTATCTAACTGGATTCAGCTGATACTGGCAACGCCTGTAGTTCTCTGGTGTGGCTGGCCATTTTTTGTCAGAGGCTGGAAATCCGTCATTAGTCGCAATCTGAATATGTTTACTTTGATTGCCATTGGTACGGGCGTAGCGCTGATCTACAGTCTGGTGGCAACCCTGATGCCGCAGATTTTTCCAGATGCCTTTCGTCAGGCAGATGGTTCTGTTGCTGTATATTTCGAGGCAGCTGCAGTCATCGTTGTTTTGGTACTGTTGGGACAGGTACTGGAATTGAGAGCGCGAGAGAAGACTTCAGGTGCTATTAAGGCTTTACTTGATCTCGCGCCAGCGACCGCTAGAAAGCTGAACGATGACGGGACTGATTCTGATGTGTCGTTGGATAAGGTTAAAGTAGGTGACCGGCTTCGGGTTCGCCCGGGAGACAAGGTGCCGCTGGATGGCGAGGTGCTTGAGGGCAAATCTAATGTAGATGAATCCATGGTGACCGGTGAGCCGTTGGCGGTCACGAAGACAACTGGCGATCAAGTGATCGGTGGCAGTATTAATCAGCAAGGCAGCTTTGTAATGCGAGCCGACAAGGTCGGCCGAGATACGATGCTCTCCCAAATAGTACAGATGGTGGCTAACGCCCAGCGCAGCCGTGCACCAATCCAGGGATTAGCAGACAAGGTGGCGGGATGGTTTGTCCCGGTCGTCATCGTCATAGCAGTTATCGCTTTTATCGCTTGGTCATTTTTGGGTCCAGTACCACCTATGGCTTTTGGGCTGATTGCAGCTGTTAGCGTGTTAATTATTGCCTGTCCCTGTGCGTTAGGTCTGGCAACCCCTATGTCCATCATGGTTGGTGTCGGTCGGGGTGCTCAAAGCGGTGTTCTCATTCGGGATGCAGAAGCTTTGGAGCGCATGGAAAAAGTGGATACGGTGGTGGTAGATAAAACCGGCACACTGACTGAAGGAAAGCCTCAGGTCACCAAGCTTGTTACAGCGAATGGACTAAGCGAAGAAGACCTGATGCGTTTTGCGGGTGGTATTGAAAAAGGCAGTGAACATCCGTTAGCCCACGCTATTTTAGAAAAAGCCAAGACAATGGACCTCAAGTTGCCCGATGCTGAAGACTTCGATTCTCCTAACGGTAAAGGGGTCACAGGTTCGATTGATGGCAAGCGGGTGTTATTAGGTAATCGTCTGCTTATGGAAGCAGAAGCAGTTGATATTACAGACTTTGAAAATGAAGCTGAGGCGCTTCGCAGGGATGGGGCTACAGTGATTTTTGCTGCTGTGGATGGCACCGTTGCTGGCTTACTTGCTATTGCTGATCCGGTTAAAGAAACTTCCAAAGCGGCTATTTTGGCACTTCAAAAAGAGGGTATCCGCGTGGTCATGCTGACCGGTGATAATCGTACCTCGGCTGAAGCAGTTGCCCACAAGCTGAATATTGATGAAGTAGAAGCGGAAGTCCTGCCGGAAGACAAGGGCAAGATTATTCAGCGCCTTAAAGATGAAGGCCGGATTGTGGTAATGGCAGGCGACGGGGTCAATGATGCACCTGCCCTGGCAACGGCAGATGTAGGTATTGCCATGGGAACCGGCACAGACGTAGCTATTGAAAGTGCCGGTATTACGTTGTTGCGAGGTGACCTGATGGGTATTGTCGAAGCACGCCGGTTGTCATTAGCGACCATGAGAAATATTAGACAAAACCTGTTTTTTGCTTTCATTTACAACATTGCCGGGGTGCCGATTGCCGCTGGTGTTCTGTATCCATTTTTCGGCATACTGCTTTCCCCAATCTTTGCAGCCGCAGCCATGTCACTTTCATCTGTGAGCGTAATCATGAATGCACTTAGGTTGCGGCTTGTTAAATTATAAGGAATAGTTCAGATTAGTTTTATGACCAGCGATTGCTCGAAACTTAAATTAAGTGCTTAAGGTCTAGTTTGAACATAAACATATAAAAGTATTATTGAAAAAAATGCGCATAGTAAGTCTATTACTGCTTTGTTTTTCGTTGGCTTTCGCCAATGTTAGCTATGCGCAGAGCCATGAGATGAATTGCCCTATGGAGCAAGGCGACAGCATGAGTAATATGGATCATGCCGATATGCCAGACTGCTGTAATGATGCCGCGACGGCCGCTAAAACAGGCGAATCCTGTAAAGCAGATCAAGATTGCAGCATCTCTAATGT
>NZ_DDNT01000007.1:0-250 GCF_002341285.1 Methylophaga sp. UBA2513
GAGCACGGCGGCTATAAGGAAGTCATCTGTCGCATTGTCGGTGAAGGTGCCTATTCACGTCTGAAGTTCGAATCAGGTGCTCACCGTGTGCAACGGGTTCCGGAAACGGAATCACAAGGCCGTATTCACACCTCGGCTTGTACTGTCGCTATTCTCCCAGAAGCCGATGAGATTGATGAAGTCGATATCAATCCAGCGGATTTAAAAGTCGATACTTACCGCTCTCAGGGTGCCGGTGGTCAGCACGTTA